>NZ_JAKOEM010000018.1:0-89470 GCF_022321465.1 Ruegeria alba
TGAAGAGCCGAGCAGGAAGACTTCAGCCGCTATTTTCGCCGCGCTTACACATCGACTTTTTCAACAGCATCTCCGCACAGCGGACATCGCCCGGATATGGCGAAACCTCCGCTGACCGGCAGAAACTGCCGATGAGGTTGACGCGGTAAAGGCTCTGAGGCCGGGCACTGGCCTTCAACCTACATAAAATGTAGGTTTCAGCCATGTACACGATTGGAACCCTTGCCCGCAGAACTGGCACTAAGGTGCAGACCATCCGCTATTACGAGCAGATCGGGTTGATGCCCGAGGCCGGGCGCACGGCGGGCGGGCAGCGCCGCTATGACGAAGCCGCGCTGGACCGGCTGGCCTTTATCCGCCACGGGCGGCAGCTGGGTTTTGGGCTGGATGCGATCCGCGAGCTTCTGGCGCTGAACGACCAGCCGGGGCAAAGCTGCTCGGCCTCTGACTCTATTGCCCGGCGGCAGTTGGCGCAGGTGCAACAGCGGCTGGCCCGGCTGCGCGCGCTGGAGACCGAATTGCAGCGGATGATCGACAGCTGCGACGGCCATCGCGGTAGCGATTGCCGCGTGCTCGAAGTGTTGCGCGACCATGCCGAATGCCTGACCGATCACGGCTCGGAAGCCCCGGTTCAGTCGTAGCGGCGCCGGGTCCTGGCCCCCTCGCTGGTGATCGCGCAGAGCGACAGCGTATGGTCCATGTTGCGCATCCGGTGGCGCAGCATCTGCCGGGACAGCCGCGCCAGATCCGCCGCATGGGCGGGGTCGTCCGCCACGTTGCGGAACTCGCCCTCACCTTGATGGTCGAACAGCATCGGCGGCAGGTCGGCGGCAAATTCGACAAGGGTAAAGCGCGCATCGCGCAGGATCGCCACCGCGCCCGCGCTGGGGCCAAAACCGAACGCCTGCTGCCAGAGCGTCGGCGTCAGTGGGTCCGAGATATCCAGCTCGGAAAAGGAATACCGCCGCCAGTCGGAGGGCGCCTCGCCCGTCAGGAAGGGCCTGAGCGAGCGGCCATCGACCGAGTTCGGAACCTCCTGCCCGACCCAGTCGAGGATGGTGGGCATCAGGTCGATCGACTCGGTCGGGGCGTCGACCACATGGCCCGCCTCGCAGCCCGGCGCGCGGATGATCAGCGGCGTGTGATAGGCGGCGTCATAGACCGTCATCTTGCCCCAGCTGTGGCGGTCGCCCAGCATCTCGCCATGATCGGCGGTGACCACGATCAGGGTGTTGTCATATTGCCCGGTGTCCTTCAGATGCGCGATCACCCGACCGATATGGGTGTCGACCTCGGTCGCAAGGCCCAGATAGATCGCGCGCAGGATCTGGATGGTCTCGTCGGTGGGCTCCAGATCGGGGAAGCCCAGCACGAAACTGGCCGGGCAGGAATAGCGGGTGGCGGGACCAAAGAAGGGATGTTCACCTGCCTCGTCGTCGCGTGTCGACAGCCGCGCGGGCAGCGGCAACCTGGCGGGATCGTACATCGTGTTATAGGGCGCGGGCGCCACCAGAGGCGGATGCGGCCGGATATAGGTGAGATGCGCGAACCAGCTTTGCCCGGCCCAGGCGGGCATGTTGGCAAGGAACTGATCGGTCAGAAAGGCGGTATCGCTGTCCTCGGCCCGGTACATCGCGGGCCCGTTCAGGCGCGGGGTGCCGTCGGCATCCGGGCGGGGCACATAGACCTGCGCGTAATCGTCGAAGGCATAGCCGCGGTTCTTCAGATGCGATTGCCAGGGATAGGACATCTCTAGCCGCATCTCGGTGACCTCGTGAAACCCGTTCATCGGGAATTCATAGGTCTTGAGCGCCGGGTCGTTGGCGTCATAGGCGCGCGGATCTTGCGAGGTGTCGGTATAGCCAAAGAGCAGCGGCAAGTAGCCCGACTTGCGCATCTCGGTGGCGATGTTGGGCGTGTCGTGGCGCAGCGGGGTGCCGTTGCGGACCGAGCGGTGGTTCATCGCGTATTGCCCGGTCAGGATCGAGGCGCGCGACGGCCCACAGGGGTTGGTTACCGAATAGTGACGGCGAAAGCTGACCGCGTCCTCGGCCAGCGCCCGCAGATGCGGCAGATCGACGTGACCCGCCAGCGCGCCCCACAGGCAATCGGCCCGCAACTGGTCGATGATGATGAAAAGAACGTTGCCCTGCCTGCTCATGGTGTGACCCGCCGGTTTCCGTTGGCCAATGGGTAGCCAGTTGGCTCTTCCCTGTCCAGCCGGGGCGTCTGGCGCCCCGGATCAGTCTATGACGGCAGTGGCCTCGATCTCGACCAGGGCGTCATCCTCGACCAGTCCGGCGACCACCACCATCGCCATGGCCGGGAAATGACGGCCCATCACCTTGCGATAGCTGGCGCCGATCTCGGCCTGACGGGCCATGTATTCCTTCTTGTCGGTCACGTACCAGGTCAGCCGGGTGATATGCTCGGCCCGGCCGCCAGCGGCCTCGACCACATCGAGGATGTTGCGCAGCGCCTGTTCCATCTGGCCGATGAAATCATGACTTTCGAACTGCTGCTGCGCGTTCCAGCCGATCTGACCGCCGACATAGAGATGCCCGTCGCGGGTCAGCATGCCGTTGGCATAGCCCTTGGCGGGGGCCCAGCCCTCGGGTTGGATGATCTTGTGGGTCATGTCTGGCCTCCGTTTACTGAATGTCCGTGCGCAAGCGGAAGCGCTGGATCTTGCCGGTCTGAGTCTTTGGCAGCGCGTCGATGAACCGGACGCTGCGCGGGTATTTATAGGGGGCGATGGTCGCCTTGACGTGGTCCTGCAAGGTCTTGACCAAAAGCGCGTCGCCGGTATGGCCCGGCGCCAGCACCACATGGGCCTCGACGATATGGCCGCGCGCCTCGTCCGGGGCGCCGATGACGCCGCATTCGGCCACCGCCGGATGCGACAGCAGCGCCGCCTCGACCTCGGGCCCGGCGATGTTGTAGCCGGAACTGACGATCATGTCGTCGCTGCGGGCGGCGAAATGCAGATAGCCATCCGCATCCATCACGAAACTGTCGCCGGTCACGTTCCAGCCGTTCTGCACATAGCCCGCCTGCCGGTCATCGGCCAGATAGCGGCAGCCGGTCGGGCCGCGCACCGCCAGCCGCCCCACCTCGCCGCGCGGGGCCTCGTTGCCTGCCTCGTCAAGGATGCGCACCTGATACCCCGTCACAGGCTTGCCGGTGCAGGCGGGGCGGTGGTCGTCGAACCGGTTCGAGATGAAGATATGCAGCATCTCGGTGGCGCCGATCCCGTCGAGCATCGGCTTGCCGGTCTTGGCGATCCATTCGTCATAAACCGGGGCGGGCAGGGTCTCGCCCGCCGACACCGCCGCCCGAAGCGAGCTGAGATCGGCGCCCTCGTCCATCGCCTTGAGCATGAAGCGATAGGCGGTGGGCGCGGTGAAACAGACGGTAGCGCGGTATTGCTGGATGATCTCGACCATGTTGGGCGGGCTTGCCTGTTCCAGCAGGGTCGCGGCGGCGCCAAAGCGCAGCGGAAACACCGCCAGACCGCCGAGCCCAAAGGTAAAGGCCAGCGGCGGCGAGCCGATGAACACGTCGTCCGGCGTAACGCCCAGAACCTCGCGCGCATAACCGTCGGCGATGATCAGCAGGTCGCGATGGAAATGCATCGTCGCCTTGGGGTCGCCCGTGGTGCCCGAGGTGAACCCCAACAGCGCCACATCGTCCCGCCCGGTCGCGACCGCCTGGAACCGCACCGGTTTTTGCAGCGCCAGCCGGTCCAGCTCGGCATCATGGTTCGAGGTGCCGTCAAAACCCACCACCGTCCGCAGGTGTTTCGAGGTCTTGGCGCAGGTGACCAGCTCCTCCATCAGCCGCGTGTCGCACAGCGCATGGGTGATCTCGGCCTTGTCGATGATCTTGGCCAGCTCGCCCGCGCGCAGCATCGGCATGGTGTTGACCACCACCGCGCCCGCCTTGGTCGCGGCCAGCCAGCAGGCCACCATGGCCGGGTTGTTGGCCGATCGGATCAGCACCCGGTTGCCGGGTTTCACGCCCAGATCCTCGACCAGCACATGGGCCAGCCGGTTGGTCCAGTCGCTGAGTTCCTTGTAGGTGCGCCGCCGGCCATTGCCGATCAGCGCGGTATGGTCGCCAAACCCCTTGTCGACCATGGCATCGGTCAGCTCGACCCCGACATTCAGGTGCTCGGGATAGTCGAACCCGTCGAGCAGGAAATCGGGCCATTGATCCGTCGGCGGCAGGTTGTCCCGGGTGAACGTGTCGATATGTGCGCTTGGTCCCAGCATGGCTCAATGTCCTCCCTGAAATGTGCTCATCGCCTGTCTGGCGATCACCACCCGCTGCACGTCGCTGGCGCCTTCGTAGATGCGCAGGGCGCGGATATCGCGATACAGCTCCTCGACCTTTTCGCCGCGCCGCACCCCGTCGCCGCCGAACAGCTGTACCGCCTTGTCGATCACCTGCTGTGCATGGTCGGTCGAATAGAGCTTGGCCATCGCCGCCTCGCGGCTGACGCGCGGGGCGCCCATGTCCTTGGCCCAGGCGGCGCGATAGGTGAGCAGCGCGCTGGCATCCACATCCAGCGCCATGTCGGCGATATGGCCCTGCACCATTTGGAGATCGAAGAGCGGCGCGCCCTGCACCTGCCGTGTGGTGACGCGCGCCAATGCCTCGTCCAGCGCGCGGCGGGCAAATCCCAGCGCCGCCGCCGCCACGGTCGAGCGGAACACATCGAGCACCGCCATCGCCACCTTGAACCCTTCTCCGGATGCACCCAAGAGCGCCGATTTCGGCACCCGCACATCGGTAAAACGCAGCCGCGCCAGCGGGTGCGGTGCCATCACTTCGAGCCGCTCGACCACCTCGAACCCCGGCAGGCCCGCAGGCAGGACAAAGGCGCTGAGCCCGCGCGCGCCGGGCGCCTCGCCGGTGCGGGCAAAGAGCGTATAGACATCGGCGATGCCGCCGTTCGAGATCCAGGTCTTTTCGCCGTTCAGCACGTAATCGTCACCATCGGGGGTGGCCGTCATGGTGGAATTGGCCACGTCCGAACCCGATTGCGGTTCGGTCAGCGCAAAGGCCGCGATCGCCTGACCGCTGCGGGTGAGCGGCAGCCATTCGGCCTGTTGCGCGGGGGTGCCAAAGAGCGAGATCGCACCCGTTCCCAGCCCCTGCATGGCAAAGGCGAAATCGGCCAGCCCGTCATGGCGCGCGAGGATCTCGCGGCTCAGGCAGAGGGTCCGCACATCCAACCGCTCGCCCGTCGTCGCACCGGTGGCCTGCAACCAGCCGCCCGAGCCGAGATCCGCCACCAGCTTGCGGCAGGCCGCGTCAATGTTGCCGTGATCCACATGCAGGCGCGCGCACCAGCCCTCCATCGCCTCGGCGCGGGCGCGATGGGTCTCGTCGAAAAACGGCCAGGTCAGAAAGCTGCGGTCCGCCATCTCATTCCTCCTAGGGGCTTCATTCCGCCCCAAATACTCAATTGCGCCGACCTCAATCGCCCATAAAGACGGGTTTTTCCTTGGCGACAAAGGCGCGATAGGCGCGTTCGAAATCGCCGGTCTGCATGCAGATCGCCTGTGCCTGCGCCTCGGCCTCGATCGCCTGTTCGATCGACATCGACCATTCCTGCGCCAACATGGTCTTGGTGATCATATGGCCGAAATTCGGGCCTGCCGCGATCTGCTGGGCCAGTTTGCGGGCCTCGTCCTCCAGCGTGTCCGCCGCCACCAGTCGGTTGTGAAAGCCCCAGGAGGCACCCTCGTCGGCGCTCATCGCGCGGCCGGTATAGAGGAGTTCCGCCGCGCGGCCCTGGCCGATGATGCGGGGCAGGATGGCGCAGGCGCCCATGTCGCAGCCGGCCAGCCCGACGCGGGAGAACAGGAAGGCCACCTTGGCCTCGGGCGTGGCGATACGCAGGTCGGAGGCCATGGCGATGATCGCGCCCGCGCCCACGCAGATGCCGTCGATGGCGGCAATCACCGGCTTGCCGCAATTGATCATCGCCTTGACCAGATCGCCGGTCATGCGGGTGAATTGCAGCAGCTCTTTCATGTTCATGCCGGTCAGCGGCCCGATGATGTCATGCACATCGCCGCCCGAGCTGAAATTGCCGCCGTTCGAGGCAAAGACCACCGCCTTGATGTCGTCATTGTAATGCAGGTCGCGGAACCAGTCGCGTAGCTCGGCATAGCTGTCGAAGGTCAGCGGGTTCTTGCGCTCGGGCCGGTCCAGCGCAATGCGCGCGATGCCGTCTTCGATGGTGCACAGGAAATGGGTGGTGTCGGCGGCGGTCATGATTTTCCCTCTGTCAGAATGCGGTCCAGCGTCGCGGTGATCGCGCGGGCCTCGTCAGCGTCGAGCGCGCCCAGCAGGTCGTCGACCCAGGCCTCGTGGCGGGCGGCCTGGCGGGCAAATTCCTCTTCGCCCTTGCGGGTCAGGCGAACCCGGTTGGCGCGGCGGTCGCCCGGCACCGGTTCGCGCAGCACATGGCCGTCCTCGACCAACCGTTCGATGATGCCGGTGACATTGCCGTTCGACACCTTCAGGAGGCCCGACAGCTCGCTCATCTTCAGCCCGCCCGCGTTGCGGGCCAGCGCGCTCATCACGTCAAACCGCGGCAGGGTCGAGGCGAATTCGGTCCGCAGGTTCTCGCGCAGGCCCGATTCCACCGTGCGCGTCGCTTTCAGCAGTTTCAGCCAGAGGCGCAGACGCGCCTTGCTGTCCGGCCCGGCATCGGGGCGGGGGTTGGGTGCGCTCATATCTCTCCTCCCGACAGGGCAAGGGCATGGCCGTTCACCGACCGGGCGGCCTGGGAACACAGCCAGAGAACCGCGCCCGCCACCTCGTCCACCTGGATGAACCGGTCCTGCGGATTGCCCTTGCGCAGCGACTTTGCCGCAGCTTCCGCGCTCAGGCCGGTCTTGTCCACGATATTGGCAATCGAGCGGTCCAGCATCGGGGTCTCGATGAAGCCGGGGCAGATGGCGTTGGCAGTCACGCCAGTACGGCCCAGTTCGACCGCCAGTGCCCGGATCAGGCCAACGACCCCGTGTTTGGCGGCGCAATAGCCCGCCACATAAGGATAGCCCTTGAGCCCAGCGGTCGAGGCGATGGCGATCAGCCGACCCTCGCCCGCGTTTTCCATATCCGAGAGTCCGGCCTGAAAGCTGTTGAACACGCCCTTGAGGTTCACATCCAGCATCTGCTGGAACCCTTCGGCGGTCATCTTCCTGAACGGCGTGCTGTCGGCGGCGCCCGCATTGGCGACCACCACACCCACCGGTCCGTTCAGATCGCGCGCCTGCCGAAAGGCGGCGCGCACCGCCTGCGGATCGGTCACGTCGCAGGTGACCCAGCCGATGAACTTGTGCTGTTTGGCGACCTCGCGCAGCGGTCCCTCGCGGCGGCCCAAGACGGTGACCTTGGCACCGGCATGGGCCAGCGCCTCGGCAATCGCCGCACCGGTGCCGGTGCCGCCGCCTGTGACCACCGCATGGGTGCCCTCCAGCATCATGCGCGGATCTCCGTCTCGGCGTCACGGTCGGCCAGACGCCAGGCCTGATCCCGGCCCGCCAGATAGGGCAGCGGCCAGTCGGCGTGACGATCACCGATGCGGGCGGCCTCGTGCAGGGTCCAGTAGGGGTCGGCCAGATGCGGGCGACCGACGCAGATCAGATCGGCCCGGCCCGCCATCAGGATCGAGTTGGCATGGTCGGCCTCATAGATATTGCCCACCGCCATGGTGGCGATGCCGGTCTCGTTGCGGATGCGATCCGAGAACGGGGTCTGGAACATGCGGCCATAGACCGGCTTGGCCTCGATCGAGGTCTGGCCGGCCGAGACGTCGATGATATCGGCGCCCGCCGCGTGGAACATCGCGGCGATCTTGACTGCCTCCTCGGGCGTGACACCGGCCTCGTCCACCCAGTCATTGGCCGAGATCCGCACCGACATCGGCTTGTGCTCGGGCCATGCGGCCCGCATCGCGGTGAACACTTCCAGCGGGTAGCGCATGCGGTTTTCCAGCGACCCGCCGTAGTCGTCGCCGCGCGAGTTCGACATCGGCGAGATGAAGGACGAGATCAGATAGCCGTGTGCCGCGTGCAGCTCGATCATGTCGAAACCCGCCCGCTCGGCCATTTGCGCGGCTGCAACAAACTGGTCGCGCACCGCGTCCATATCCGCCCGCGTCATTTCACGCGGGGTGGCATTGTTGGCGGACCACGGGATGGGTGATGCCGAGATCAGGTCCCAGTTTTCCGCCTTCAGCGGCGCGTCCATCGTCTCCCAACCCAGCTGGGTCGAGCCCTTGCGGCCCGAATGGCCGATCTGGCAGCAGATCTTCGCGCTCGTCTCGCCATGCACGAAATCGGTCAGGCGTTTCCACGCGGCCTCATGCTCGGGCGCATAGAGGCCGGGGCAACCGGGGGTGATGCGACCCGTGGGGCTGACACAGGTCATTTCGGTATAGACCAGGCCCGCACCGCCCTTGGCGCGCTCGCCGTAATGGATCAGGTGCCAGTCGGTCGGGCAGCCATCGACCGCCTTGTATTGCGCCATGGGCGAGACCACGATGCGGTTTTTCAGCTCCATGTCGCGCAGGCGGAAGGGGGCGAACATCGGCGCGCGCACGGGTTCGGCCGCAGCGCCCGCGCGGGTCTGGAACCACTGTTCGGCCGAGCGCAGCCAGTCGGCATCGCGCAGGCGCAGGTTTTCGTGGCTGATCCGCTGGCTGCGGGTCAGCAGCGAATAGTTGAACTGCACCGGGTCCATGTCCAGATAGCGTTCCACCTGCTCGAACCATTCCAGCGAGTTGCGCGCCGCCGATTGCAGGCGCAGCACCTCGAGCCGGCGTTCTTCCTGATAGCGTTCGAACGCGCTTTCCATCGTCGGTTCGGAATGCAGATAGGTGGCCAGCGAAATGGCGCTGTCAAAGGCCAGGCGCGAGCCCGATCCGATCGAAAAATGCGCGGTCGCCGCCGCGTCGCCCATCAACACCACATTTTCATGGTGCCATTTCTCGCAGAGCACGCGGGGAAAGTTGATCCAGACCGCCGAGCCGCGCAGGTGGCTGGCATTCGACATGAGCTTGTGGCCGCCCAGATGTGCGGCAAAGATGCGCTCGCAGGTGGCGACGCTCTCTTCCTTGGACATATGCTCGAATCCCCAGGCGTCCCAGGTCTCCTGGCTGCATTCCACGATCACCGTCGCGGTGTCCTCGTCGAACTGATAGGCATGCACCCACATCCAGCCGTGTTCGGTCTTTTCAAAGATGAAGGTGAAGGCGTCGTCGAATTTCTGATGGGTGCCGAGCCAGATGAACTTGCACTGGCGGGTGTCGATATCGGGTTTGAAATGCGCGGCCAGATCGCTGCGCACGCGAGAGTTCAGCCCGTCGCAGGCCACCACCAGATCGTATTCCGCCTGATATTCGGCGATGGGCCGCGCCTCGGTCTGGAATTGCAGATCGACGCCCAGCTCGCGTGCGCGGTCCTGAAGCAGGAGCAGCATCGCCTTGCGCCCGATCCCGGCAAAACCGTGCCCGCCCGAGACGGTGCGCACCCCGTCATGCACCACCGCGATATCGTCCCAATAGGCAAAGTTCGAGCGGATCGTTTCGGCGCTCTTGGGGTCGTTGGCGGCCAGGTTCTCCAGCGCGTCATCGCTCAGCACCACGCCCCAGCCGAACGTGTCGTCGCCCTTGTTGCGCTCGATCACCGTGACCTGATGCGAAGGGTCGCGCAGCTTCATCGAAATGGCGAAATACAGCCCCGCCGGACCGCCACCCAGACATGCGATACGCATTGCATCCTCCCTCGCAAGATACGCTGATTGAAGATGAGGATACGGGGATTCGGACATATTTCAAGCCTAAACCTTTAAGCTTGAAATATATCGGAGCGACGATTACCCTGTCCGCAAGACAGGAGGATCTACGATGATCGACTGGGACGATGCATTCGACAATTCCAGCTATGTGCCGGGGTCGGACGGGCTGGCCGCCGCCTGGGGCGCGGCAGCGACGGCGTGGCGCGACAGTCGGGGCGGGACGCTTGACATCTCTTATGGTCCGGGCGCGCGCAACCGGCTCGACCTGTTCCGCCCCGAGGGCGTGGCCAAGGGTCTCGTGGTGTTCGTGCATGGCGGCTATTGGCAGAAACTTGACAAGAGCTTCTGGTCGCATTTCGCCGCCGGACCGCTCAGCCGGGGCTGGGCGCTGGCGGTGCCCTCTTACACGCTGGCACCCGAGGCGCGTCTGGGCCAGATGGTCGAGGAAGTGCGCGCGTCGATCGAAGAGGCGGCGCGTCACGTCGCGGGACCGGTGCGGCTGGCGGGCCATTCCGCCGGGGGCCATCTGGTGGCCCGCATGGCCTGCGCCGACGGGCCGTTGCCCGACCGGCTGGACCGGGTGATCAGCATCAGCGGTATCCACGATCTGCGCCCGCTGCTGGGCACCCGGATGAACGAGGTTCTGCACCTGGATGCGGCCGAGGCCGCGGCCGAAAGCCCCGCGCAGCTGTCGCGGCGCGCGGGCCTGTCGGTCACCTGTTGGGTGGGCGCCAATGAGCGGCCCGAACTGGTGCGCCAGACGCGCCTTCTCTCCGAGGCCTGGGACGTGCCAAACGTGTTCGACCCGGGCCATGACCATTTCTCTGTTGTTGCCGAACTGGGCCGGCCCGGCTCGGCCCTGCTGACCGAGCTTCTCAAGGATTGACCCGATGTCCCAGGCCTATGACCCCAGCCAGGAAGGTGCCAAGATGTCCTATGCCAAGGACATGAGCTATGGCGATTATCTGCATATGGATGCGCTGCTGGCGACCCATCATCCGCAATCGGATGCCCATGACGAGATGTTGTTCATCATCCAGCACCAGACGAGCGAATTGTGGATGCGGCTGGTGCTGCACGAACTCAGGGCGGCGCGTAATCTGCTGCTGGCGGGCGGAGATTTCCGGCCTGCGTTCAAGATGCTGACGCGGGTGGCGCGCATCTTCGACCAGCTTAATTCCGCCTGGGACGTACTGCGCACGATGACGCCCAGCGATTATACGACGTTTCGCAATGCGCTTGGCAATTCCTCGGGGTTCCAGTCGCATCAGTACCGGCTGATCGAATACATGCTGGGCAATCGCAATACCGCGATGATGAAGGTGCATGAGCATCGCCCCGAGCTTCATGCGATGCTGGCGGCGGAACTGGAGCAACCCTCGCTGTATCACGTGGCGTTGCGGGCGCTGGCGGCGAAGACGGGGGCCAGTTTCGCGCCCGAGGTCTACCGGATGGACAACCCGCACAACGCCGATGCGGCGGTGCAGGCGGCCTGGCGGCAGATCTACGAGGATCCGGCGAAATACTGGGACCTTTACGAGCTGGGCGAGAAGCTGGTCGATCTCGAGGACTATTTCCGCCGTTGGCGGTTCAACCATGTCACCACGGTGGAACGGGTGATCGGGTTCAAGCGGGGAACCGGTGGGACCTCTGGTGTTCAATACTTGCGCCGCATGCTCGAGGTCGAACTGTTCCCCGAACTTTGGCATCTGCGCGGCGACCTTTAGGCCGGGCACCCGAAGAAAATTCGACGAATTTTCTTCTCGCCGGTCGCGGTGCGACCGGCGTCTCGCCTGTCCGCGACACGCAACCCCTGAAAATTTGGTCGCTCTCGTCATGGACGGGGCGGGGCGGCTGGTCTAACGTCCCCCTCGGACCCAATGGCCCGGACCAACAGCCACGAGGTAAGTTCATGCAATATCACAGCCCCGAAAGCTTTGCCCAAGCCGCAAGGCTGGCCGCCGAAGCCGAGGGTGTCACCCGGTTTCTCGCCGGGGGGACCGATGTTCTGGTGCAGTTGCGCGCCGATATCGTCACCCCCGACACGCTGATCGACATCAAGAAGATTCCTGGCACCCAAGACATCACCCGCAACGGGGATGGCAGCTGGACGCTGGGTGCGGCTGTTCCCGGCGCCGAGCTGGGCGAGCACGCGGGGCTGGTCGACGACTGGCCCGGCGTGGTCGAGGCGATGAACCTGGTGGGATCCACCCAGGTGCAGGGTCGCGCGACGCTGACCGGCAATCTGTGCAACGGTTCGCCGGCCGCCGACTCCGTACCCGCCATGGTCGCGGCCTCCATGACCGCGACCGTGACCGGCCCCGATGGCGAACGTGTCGTCGCGGTCGAGGATATTCCGACCGGTCCGGGCCGCACCTCTCTGGCCAAGGGCGAACTGATCTCAGCCCTGCATATCCCGGCACGCGGCGAAAACGCGGGCGATGCCTATCTGCGCTTCATCCCGCGCAGCGAGATGGATATCGCCGTGGTGGGCTGTGCCGTCAACCTGCGCCTGGACGGGGACACCATCACCGAGGCGCGCGTCTCGCTGGGTGCCGTGGCGCCGACCGTTCTGCTGGTCGGGGACGCTGCTGCCGCGATCATTGGCTCCACGCTGGATGACGCCGCGCTGGATCGTCTGGCGGCCGCCGCCTCGGCCGCCTGCAAGCCGATCGACGACAAGCGCGGCACGATCGCGTTCCGTACCGAGGTTGCCGGCGTGCTGGCCAAGCGTGTCGCGCGCATCGCATATGCCCGGGCCAAGGGCGAAATCATCAAGGGGCATCACGGATGAGCAAGATCCACGTATCCACCACCGTCAACGGCGATGCGGTCGAGTATCTGTGCGACCCGCGCGAAACCCTGCTGGACTGCCTGCGCGACAAGCTCAGCCTGACCGGCGCCAAGGAAGGTTGCGGCACCGGCGATTGCGGCGCCTGTTCGGTGACGCTCGACGGGCGGCTGGTCTGCTCCTGCCTGGTGCTGGGGGTCGAGGCCGAGGGCAAGGAGATCGGCACGGTCGAAGGCATCGCCGAGGGCGATGTGCTGCATCCGCTGCAACAGAAGTTCATCGACTATGCCGCGCTGCAATGCGGCATCTGCACCCCCGGCATCCTGGTCGCGGCCAAGGCGCTGCTGGAGCAGAACCCCGACCCGACCGAGGAAGAGGTGCGGTTCTGGCTGGCCGGCAACCTGTGCCGCTGCACCGGCTATGACAAGATCATCCGCGCCGTGATGGACACGGCCCGCGACATGAGGGAGGCGGTATAATGGCGCTCGACGATCGTAAATCCGACGGTTTCACCTTTGTCGGCACCCGTCCGAACCGGCCCGACGGGTTGGACAAGGTCACCGGCCGCGCCCGGTTCGGCGCCGATGCGTCGGCCCCCGGCATGCTGCATGGCGCCATCCTGCGCAGCCCGCACGCCCATGCCCGCATCCTGCGCATCGACACGTCCAAGGCCGAGGCGCTGAAGGATGTGAAGGCCGTGGTCACCCGTGCCGATTTCTCGGACAAGGTGGAGTTTGCGCCGGGGTTGGAGGGTGATTTCTGGAACATCCTCGAAAACGTCATGGCAGGCGACAAGGCGCTCTATGACGGGCATGCGGTGGCCGCGGTTGCGGCGACTTCGGCGCTGGCTGCCCGCGATGCGCTCAAGCTGATCGAGGTGGAATACGAGGTCCTGCCCCATGTGACGGATGTGGACAAGGCGATGCTGATGGATGCCCCGGTGATCCGTCAGGGGGCCGCGGACTATTCCGTGCCCGAGGGGATGCATCCCAACGTTGTGCGCAAACATGAAAGCGGTCATGGCGATGTCGAGGCGGGTTTTGCCGAGGCCGATCTGGTGATCGAGGATCACTTTACCACCGAGGCGACCCACCAGGGCTATATCGAACCGCATGCCTGCCTCGCCACGCTGGGGGCCGATGGCAAGGGCGAGCTGTGGTGCTGCACCCAGGGTCACTGGATTGTGCAGAAAACCTGTGCCGCGCTTCTGGGGATCGAGACCGCCAACCTGCGTGTGACCGCCTCGGAAATCGGGGGCGGCTTTGGTGGCAAGACCACCGTGTTCATCGAGCCGGTGGCGCTGGCACTGTCGCGCAAGGCCAACAAGCCGGTGAAACTGGTGATGAGCCGGTCCGAGGTGTTCCGCGCCACCGGACCGACCGCCTCGGCCTCGATGGATATCAAGATCGGCATGAAGAAGGACGGCACGCTGACCGCGGCCCAAGGCACGTTCCGCCTGCAGGGCGGCGCCTTTCCCGGTGGTCCGGCGGACTTCACCGCCATGTGCGCCTTTGCCCCCTATAACCTGCCACATGTGCGCCAGGTGGGCTATGACGTGATGACCAACCGGCCCAAACAGGCGGCCTATCGCGCGCCCGGCTCGCCCATGGCGGCCTTTGCGGTGGAATCGGTGATCGACGAGCTGTGCAATCAACTGGGACTCGACCCGATCGAGGTGCGGCTCAAGAATGCCTCGCGCGAGGGGACCAAGGCGAGCTATGGGCCCAGGTTCCAGCGCATCGGCCTGGTCGAAACGCTGGAGGCGGCCAAGGCGCATCCCCATTACACCGCGCCGCTGAAACCGGGGCAGGGGCGGGGGATTTCCTGCGGGTTCTGGTTCAACCATGGTGGCGAGACCTCGGTCTCTCTGGCGCTGAGCGAAGATGGCTCGGCCCAGGTCATGGTGGGCACGCCGGATATCGGCGGCAGCCGCGCCTCGATGGCGCTGATGGCGGCCGAGGTGCTGGGCATCCCCTACGAGAACATCCGGGTGACCATCGCAGACACCGCCACGCTGGGCTATAACGACGTGAGCCATGGCAGCCGGGTGACCTATGCCAGCGGGCTGGCCACCATCAAGGCGGCGCGCCACGCGGTCGAGAAACTGTGTGAGCGGGCGGCGAAGAAATGGGGCATCCCGGTGGATGCGGTGAAATGGGAAAACGGCTGCGCGGTGCCCTCGGGACCGAATGCGGGCGAATTCGACCCGCTGCCGCTGGCCGATATCACCGCCGATATGGGGCGCACGGGCGGGCCGATCTCGGGCCATTTCGAGGCGACACCCGAAGGCGCGGGCGTCAGCTTTGCCACCCATATCGTGGATGCCGAGGTGGACCCCGAGACCGGCAAGACCAAGGTCGTGCGCTATACGGTGGTGCAGGATGCCGGCAAGGCGATCCATCCTACTTATGTCGAAGGGCAGTTTCAGGGCGGTGCGGCGCAGGGCATCGGCTGGGCGCTGAACGAGGAATACATCTATGGCGCCGATGGGCGGCTGCAGAACAGCGTCTTCCTCGACTATCGCATTCCGGTGGCCAGCGATCTGCCGATGATCGACACGGTGATCGTCGAGGTGCCCAATCCGGGCCATCCGTTCGGCGTACGCGGGGTCGGCGAAACCTCGATCTGTCCGCCGCTGGCGGCCATTGCCAACGCGGTCTCGGCCGCCGCCGGCGCGCGGATGCGGCAATTGCCGATGTCGCCGCCGCGTATCCTGGCGGCGCTCAAGGCGGATGGTTGAGGTCCATCTCTGGTCCGGCCTGCGGTCGCTGGCCGGGGGCTGCGAGGTTGTCTCGGTCGAGGCCCGCGATACCGGCGAGATGCTGCGCGCCCTGGTGCGCGCGCATCCCGAATTGCAGGCGCCCATCGACGCGGGCGTCTCGGTTGCCATCGACGGGCGGGTGATCGCCTCGGGCCTGACCGAACCGATCCCGGACGGGGCCGAGGTCTATCTGATGCAGCGCTTGCGGGGCGGGTAGGCTCCCGCCCCCCTCGGCGCCCCTTGCGGGACGCCTGCGGGCGTTGGGCCGGGCGCCGCTGCGCGGCGGATCTTTTGCGAGGCGCTGCCTCGCGCTCCGGAGTATTTGCGGGGGAATGAAGGAGTGGGCGCCTGTTCTTTCCTCTTGCTGAAAATATCCCGGGGGAGTCACCGAAGGTGACGGGGGCAGCGCCCCCAGCTAAGGGTCAACCGCGCGGGTCGTCGATATCCTGGGCGAACCGGCGCGGCATCAGGCCGGATTGGAACCATGTGACCATCGAGTAGATGGAATAGACCGGCAGACCTGTGCGCCTGCGCAGATCGGCGGCATAGGGCACCATATTGGTGCATTCGAGAACGATGGCGCCCGCATCGGGTTGCTGCGCCAGGATCTGATCGGCCGCATCCAGCATGTCATGACGACAGGCGGCGAAGTCGATCTGAGGTGCGTCACCCAGGATGTCGCGGGTAAAGGCACGCCCGCCATCCGTGCCGAAGACCGGCGTATCCGCAGGCACGCCGGCGGCGGACAGATGGGCGGGGCTCAGGGTCGCTTTGGAGATGGTCAGGATCACCGCTTTTCTGCCCGGCGGCAGAAGGGCCTGTACCATCGGCACCTGCATCAGCGAGGAAGTTGCCACCGGCACGCCGAGGGCCGCGCGCAACTCGTCCTGAACCAGCGCGAGAAAGCCGCAATTGGTGGTGATCCCGTCCGCGCCGGTGGCCACCAGATCGCGACCCGCCTCGACAAAGGCGTCGAGCAGTACGCGGGGATCGCCGCGCACCACCTTGTCGGGCGAGGCGCCGCGCACCACCCTGTAATGCACCGGAAAGGGCCAGGTCATCGCATTGCCCATATCGCCGGGAATGCGGGGAAAGCGGGTTTCCAGCATCAGGATGCCGACCGTGGCACCAAAGACCGTCTTGCCGCCGGATTGTAGGGACATGTTTGCCTCAGAGTTCGGGAACATAGAGTTGGGCATAGGCATCGCGCACCGCCTGGGTCGCCCCTTCGCGGCGGCGTTCGATATGGGCG
This sequence comes from Ruegeria alba, assembly GCF_022321465.1. Classification (NCBI taxonomy): domain Bacteria; kingdom Pseudomonadati; phylum Pseudomonadota; class Alphaproteobacteria; order Rhodobacterales; family Roseobacteraceae; genus Ruegeria; species Ruegeria alba. Next base: position 16,627 of record NZ_JAKOEM010000018.1, read on the forward strand.
CGCATCTCGGCCATGGCGCCCTCGGCATCATGGCGGGCCACCGCGTCGAGGATGCGCTGATGCGCCGAAACCATGGTCTGGCCCTGCGGCCCCAGCGATTGCAGGCGGCGCAGGTCGATCAGGCGCAGATAGCGGATGCGGTCGTTGAGATTGTCGAGCATGCGCGCCAGTTCGCCATTGCCCGACAGCGCGCAGAGCCGTGTGTGAAACCACTCATCCATGCTGAGCAGCGTTTCGGTATCGGCGCGCGCGGTATAGTCGGGCGCGATATCCTCGAGGTCCTGCATCAGGATGGCGATCTCGCGCTCGTCGCCGCGCAGGGCGGCGAGCCGCGCTGCCTCGACCTCGACCGCGACGCGGGCCTCGTAGAGATCCATCACCAGTTCCGGCGAAAGCGAGCGGCAGAAGAAACCGCGCCCCGAACGGAAGGTCAGGAAGCCCTCGGCCACCAGCCGGTTCAGCGCCTCGCGGATCGGGGTGCGCGAGGCGTCGAGTTGGGTTGCCAGCGCGCTTTCGTTGATGCGGGCGTCGGGCTTGAAGGCGAAATCCGCCGCCATGCGGCGGAGCGCCTCGTAAAGCCGGTCAACATTGCTTTCTGATTTGGTCATTCGGCGCCTCGATTTCGGGGGAACAATATCGCGGGGTTGACTTGTGCGCAAGATGTGATGCAGAGCTGTATACAATTCTGAACGCAAATTCTGTGAGGACGAGTCGCATGGACAACCGGATGAATGGCGCCGAGGCGATGGTGCGCATGCTCGAGGCGCAGGGGGTGCGGCATATCTTTGGTCTCTGCGGCGATACCACCTTGCCGTTTTATGATGCGATGCTGCGACTCGATCATCAGATCACCCATGTGCTGACCCGTGACGAGCGCTGTGCCACCTATATGGCCGATGGCTATTCCCGCGTGACGGGGCGCGTCGGTGTGGCCGAGGGGCCGTCGGGCGGTGGCGCCACCTATATCCTGCCAGGGCTGATCGAGGCCTCGGAAAGCTCTTATGCGGTGTTGGGGATCACCACCGATATCTCGGTCGCCTCTTACGGAAAATACCCGCTGACCGAGGTGGATCAAAAGGCGCTGATGGCGCCCCTGACCAAGTGGAACACGGTGATCAGCCGCGCCGATCACATCCCGCGCATGGTGCGGGCGGCGTTTCGCGCGATGACCACCGGGCGCTCGGGCGCGGCGCATATCGGCCTGCCCTATGATGTGCAATACGACCCGGTCGATGCCGCCGATATCTGGGCCGATCCGGCAACCGCCAGCTATCCCGCCTATCCACAGTCCCCCGCGCCCGGCGCGGCCGAAGCGGCGGTTGAGGCGATCCTGTCGGCGAAAGACCCGCTCATCGTTTGCGGTGGCGGTGTGGTGATCGCGCAAGCCTCGGAGGAGCTGGACCGGCTTGCCACCCGGCTCGACATTCCGGTGGCCACCTCGATCTCGGGGCAGGGATCGCTGGCCGAGACCCATCCCAACTGTCTGGGCGTCGTGGGGTCGAACGGTGGCACCGACGAGACATGGGAGATGATGGAGGCAGCCGATCTGGTGGTGTTCATGGGCTGCCGGGCGGGGTCCACCACAACCGCGCGGTGGGAGGCGCCGAAGCCGGGCACCCGGATCGTGCATTTCGACAATGACCCGATGGTGATGAACGCCAATTACCGGACCGAGGTGGCGGTGGTGGGCGATCTGCGGCTGGCACTGGCAGAGGTGAACGCGGTGCTGGACGCCCGGGCGCAGGGCGCCGATACCTTTGGCGGCGCGGCGGCGATTGCCGAAAAGAAACGCCGCAAGTTCGAGGCATTCGAGGTGCTGGCGCGGTCGGAACAGGCGCCGATCCGGCCAGAGCGGGTGATCCGCGCGCTGATGAACACGCTGCCCGAGGATGCGACCGTGGTGTCCGATCCCGGCACCAGCTGCCCCTATTTCTCGGCCTATTACCAATTGCCGCGTCCGGGGCGGCATTTCATCACCAACCGCGCGCATGGGGCGCTGGGGTATTCGCTGTCTGCGGCGTTGGGCGCCTGGTACGGGCGGCCCGCGTCCAAGACTGTGGCGCTGATGGGTGACGGGTCGTTCGGGTTCACGGTGGGCGAGTTGGAGACCGTCTGCCGGTCGCGGGCGCCGATCACCTATGTGGTGTTTTCCAATGCGACATTCGGCTGGATCAAGGCCAGCCAGTTCGCCGACAAGAACGCGCGCTATTACAACGTCGATTTCAACCGCACCGACAACGCGGCCATCGCGGCGGCCTATGGGGTGAAATCCTGGCGGGTCGAGGACCCGGCCGATCTGGAGCGGGTGCTGGGTGAGGCGATTGCCCATGACGGGCCGACACTGGTCGACGTGATCACCCAGCCGCTGGAGGAAAGCAATGCCCCCGTCCGCCGCTGGATGGGGTAAGGCGGACGAGGGCAGGGCAGGCGGTTCGGGAGGGCCGCCTGGAGCGGGCCGCGCGCTTGGGCGGTCACGCGGCGCGCTCTGGTGCGTGTGGGTCTCTACCCGATCTGGCGGGCGCTGCCCGAAACGCGGACGCCTTGGCCGGGGGTGTCGCCGATCTCGACCCTGAGCAGCGAGCGGGCGCCCATATCCTCGCCCTGCACGATGTCGATCGCGCCGCCATGCGGCCAGCCGATGTCGCGCAGATACCCCGCCAGCGCGGCGGCGGCGGCACCGGTTGCCGGATCCTCCAGCACACCGCCGATGGCAAAGGCGTTGCGGCTGTGGAACCGCTGCGGGGTTTCGACCCAGAGCAGATTTATTGTGGTGAACCCGTTCAGCCGCATATAGGCGGCGCCCCGGTTCAGATCGTATTCCATCGTTGCCAGCCGGGCGCGGTCGCGCAGCGCCAGCACAAGGTGATCGTTGCCCGCATTGGCCACGGCAGCGGGCAGGGTCGGCTCCAGATCGCTATCATCGAGACCGAAGAGCGCCAATGCGGCCTCCAGCACCTCGGCCTCTACCGCGCCGCTGCGGGTGGGGGGCGAGATCAGCGCCGCCTGCACCCGGTCGCCATGGCGCTGCCCCTCGACCGAGATACCGGCATCGTTGAGCTGCAGGGCATAGGTGCCGTCGCCGAATCGACCGGCGAGCGTCGCCCCCAATGCGATGGTGGCATGGCCGCAGAATGCGACCTCGCCCACCGGTGCGAAGTAGCGCACCCGCCAGCCCGCACCCTCTGGCGCGGCAAAGGCGGTCTCGGAATAGCCGACCTCGGCCGCGATGCGCTGCATCTCTTCCTCGGCGGGCATCTGGTCGGCGATCACCACGCCGGCCGGGTTTCCGCCCAGGGCACCGTCGGAAAAGGCGGCGATCCGGTCCACATGTGCTGTCATATCAAATCCTCCTGTGGGAGAGGGTCCCGCCAGAGCAGGACCCTGGTCCTTAGTTAATACGTGCCAGAAAGTCTTTCATCTCGGCGGCGATTTCGGTCCCGTATTCCTCGAGCGCGAAATGCCCGGTATCGAGGATGTGGAACTCCAGATCGGTCAGATCGTCCTTGTAGGGATGCGCGCCCGCCTCGGGAAAGATCACGTCGTTCTTGCCCCACATCAGCAGCGCGGGCGGCTGATGTTCGCGAAACAGCGCCTGCCATTTCGGGTATTCGGCGAGGTTGGTGCCGTAATCGAGGAACATCTCCAACTGCACCTCCTGATTGCCCGGACGGTCGAGCAGGTATTGTACGTGCCAGAAATTGTCCGGGCTGATCGCGTCGGGGTTCTGGGTGCCATGGGTGAACTGCCATTTGGTGGCATCCAGCGTCAGAAAGGCGCGCAGCGCATCGCCATTGGCGACCGAGGGGTCGGCCCAATAGGCTTTCATCGGGTCCCAGAACTCGCGCAGGCCCTCTTCATAGGCATTGCCGTTCTGGATGATGAAACCGGTGACCCGCTCGGGGTCTTCGGCGAACATGCGATAGCCCACCGGCGCGCCGTAATCCATCAGATAGACGGCATAGTCATCCACGCCCTTGGCATCCAGAAGCTGGGTCATCAGCCGGGCGGTGCCGGCAAAGCTGTAGTCATATTCCGCCGCATCCGGCATCTCCGAGGCGCCGAAACCGGGATAATCGGGCGCGATCACGTGATACTCGGCGGCCAGTTCCGGGATCAGGTTGCGGAACATATGCGACGAGGTCGGAAAACCATGCAGAAGCAGCACGGTCGGATTGGTCGGGTCGCCCGCCTCGCGATACGCGATCTTGAGCCCCTCCAGCGTCTCGGCGCGGAAATGCGTCTGGACGGGCTCGGCGGCAAGCAGGCTGGAGGGCAGGATGTAGAACCCCAGCGTCATGACCCCGGCGGAGAACAGCGATCCCGCGGTGATGGTGGCGGCGGTATTGAGCAATGTGCGAAGCATGTCGAAAGCTCCCTTTGACAATGAGTTGGGTTTTGGTCTTGGGACTTGAAGAGGTGGGGCCGGTCTGTCCGGCCTAATCCTGCTCGGACAACTGTTGTTTCAGCCGTTCGTTTTCCGCCCTGAGCTGCGCCAGCTCGGCGCCAAGCGCATTCAGATGCGGGGCCAGTTCGGCCTCGGTATAGCGGGGGGTGATGTGCTGGGGGCAGTTCCAGTCCAGCCCCTCGACCGAGATGATGGCGGCGCGTTCAGCCGGGTGGGTCTGCCCGTCGGGCAGCAGGCTGGCGGCGGCCTCGGGCCCTTCGGTGAATTTCATCCGGCCGAGGATTTTCAGCCGCCGCTGGTTGGCGTAATCCATCAGGATCAGCGCCACCCGGCTGTTGCCGTCCAGATTGCCGCGCGAGATATACTGCCGGTTGCCGGACAGGTCCGCATAGCCGATCGTGCGCGGCCCCAGCACCCGCAGGAACCCGGCGGGCCCGCCGCGATACTGCACATAGGGCCAGCCGATTTCAGACACCGTGGCCTGATAGAACCCGTCCCGCGCCTCGATGAAGGCCTGTTCGGCAGGCCCGATCTCATGCCCCTGCTGCGGGCCGCCCTCGATGAATTTGGCATAGCTGCGGGCGGAGCCGAGCCGTTCCTGATGGGCACGCACGGCGGGGGTGAAGGTCAGCTGGGAAAAGGCGCGGGGCATCGTTCTATCTCCGTTCAGAGGCCAAGTTCGGTCAGGCCGGGATGGTCGTCGGGGCGGGGCCCGAGAGGCCAGTGAAACAGACGCTCATCCTCGGTGATGGGCAGGTCGTTCAGCGAGGTGTGGCGGGCCGACATGCGGCCATCCTCGTCGAATTCCCAGTTCTCGTTTCCGTAGGATCGGAACCAGTTGCCGCTGTCGTCGTGCCATTCATAGGCATAGCGCACCGCGATGCGGTTGCCGGACCAGGCCCACAGCTCCTTGATCAGGCGATAGTCCAGCTCCTTGTCCCATTTGCGGGTCAGAAAGGCGTGGATGTCGTCATGTCCGGTGACGAATTCGGCCCGGTTGCGCCAGCGGCTGTCGTCGGAATAGGCGGGCGTCACCACGTCGGCGCTGCGGCTGTTCCAGCCGTTTTCGGCCAGGCGCACTTTTTCAGCGGCGGTTTCGGCGGTGAAGGGGGGCAGTGGGGGGCGTGTCATTGGGGGTATCCCGTGTCAGGCGATGGAAGCGGCCAGAATTGCCAGCGTCAGAAGCAGGGGAACATGTCTTGTCGGGAAAAGGGCATAGCGGCGTCGCATGGCGTTAATCCTTGGGTGTACCGATCTGTTAACTTGCCCTCAAGGTGTACTGATCGGTAAACTTTTGCAAGTCCTTTTGTGCAGATTTTTTCGTGGCAGGAGGCGTGGCGGAAAAACTTCATTTCGTGACAAATGGTTACCCCCGATGATTTGCACATCGCGACCGGCGTGTTTATGTACCGATCAGTAACCCAAGGACGAATCATGCGACCGAACAAGAAAGACGAACTGGTGCGAAAGGCGTTGACGGTGTTCTACCGGGACGGGTTTCACGCCACAGGCATGGACAAGCTGGTGGCCGAGACCGGGGTGTCGAAGACCTCGATCTATAAACACTTCCGCACCAAGGAAGAGTTGATCGTCGCGGTGCTGAAACTGCGCGACGAGAATTTTCGGGCCTGGTTCGAGTCACGGGTGAATGAACTGGCCGATACGCCTGCCGACAAGTTCCTGGCCGCTTTTGATGCTCTGGGAGAGTGGTTCGAGGAAGACAGCTATCGCGGCTGCATGTTCATCAATGCGGGCGCCGAGTATCAGTGCAAGGACGACCCGATCCGGATGGAGGCCGCGCATCACAAGCAGGTTCTGCTGGATTACTTCACCGATCTGGCCCGGCAGGCCGGGGCCCGAGACCCCGAGGCGCTGGGATGCCAGATCCTGCTGCTGAAAGAGGGCGCGATCGTCATGTCCTCGCTGATGGGCACGACCAAACCGGCCTGCGATGCCAAGGACACGGCACGCATCCTGCTGGACCACGCGCTGAAAGGTTAGGGCGCGGGCAGGCCGCGCCCCAGGGTGTCAGGCGAGGGCGCGACCCTCGGCCACATGTTTCCTGAGGATCTCGGGCGGGGCGAACCGGTTTCCGTATTTGCCGGCCAGTTCCTCGCACCGGGCCAGGAACCGGGCCGGGCCATAGGTGTTGACGTATTGGATATAACCGCCGGTATGAACCGGCGCGCCGATCCCCAGGATCGAGCCGATATTGCCATCCTCGACCGTGCGCAGCACGCCTTCCTCGAGACAGCGCAGGCTTTCCAGCACGGCGCGGAACAGGATGCGATCCTTGATATCGGCGTCGGGGATATCGGCCCCCTCCTTGCGCCAGGCGGCCAATCCCGGCCAGATCGTCTTGCCCTGACTGTCATAGTCATAGAACCCCTTGCCGGTGGCGCGGCCATGGCGGCCGTGCTGGCTGATCATCTCGGCCAGCATGGCGCGGGCGGCAGGGTTCTGTTCCTTGTCAGGGTCCAAGAGGCCCATTTCCACCTGGGTGTTGTAGATGTCGGTGACCAGCTTGATCTGCACCTCGTCGAGCAACGACAACATGCCGGTGGGCATGCCGGTGAGGCGCGACAGGTTGTCGACGCGCACCGGATCATGCCCCTCGGCCACCAGTTCCACCGCCTCGATGATCTTGGTGCCGATGGTGCGCGAGGTATAGAACCCGGTGCTGTCACCCACGATGATCGGGGTCTTGCGGATCTGGCGGGCAAAGTCGAAGGCGCGCGCCAGCGTCTCGTCCGAGGTCTTCTCTCCGGCGATGATCTCCAACAGGGGCATCTTGTCGACGGGTGAAAAGAAGTGCAGGCCAACGAAATTCTCGGGCCGCGCGGCGCCCGTGGCCAGCCGGGTGATCGGCAGGGTCGAGGTGTTCGAGCCCCAGATGCCGTTTTCGGCCAAGAGTGCCTCATGCTCGGCCAGCACCGCATCCTTGACGTCGATCTTTTCGAACACCGCCTCGATGATCAGGTCGCAACCTTTCAGGTCGTCGGCCTTGTCGGTCGGGGTGATCAGGGCCAGCACCGCCTCGCGCTCCTCGGCGCTCATCCGGCCCTGTTTGACGCGTTTGTCCAACAGACCGGCCGTATAGGCCTTGCCGCGCTCAGCGGCCTCCATCGTCTGGTCCTTGAGCACCACGGGCAACCCCGCCGTGGCGGCGGAAAAGGCGATGCCCTGTCCCATCATGCCGGCGCCCAGGATGCCGAGGCGCTGCACCTTGGAGGGCGGCACGCCCTTGGGCCGACTGGCGCCGCCGTTGACCTTGTTCATGCCGAAGAACAGCGTCTCGATCATGTTCTTGGTGCTGGCCAACGGAGTCAGCGAGACGAAACGGCGGCTTTCATAGCGGGTGGCGGTGTCGAAATCGACCTTGCCCGCCGCCTCGGTCATGATGTCGAGAATGCGTGCAGGCGCAGGCATCAGCCCGCGCGTCTTCTTGTAGAGCATCGCGGCGGCGCCCGCGATGCGGGTCATGTTATGCGGCGCGGTCGAGGGGCCGCCGGGGATCTTGTAGCCCTTGGTGTCCCAGGGCTGGGTCACCGCGGCCGCATCGCCCTGCACCGACAGGATGTATTCCTTTGCGCGGGTGAGCAGTTGATCGGCAGGCACCACCTGATGGATCAGCCCGGCCTTCAGCGCCTTGTCGGGCGAGACCTGCCGCCCTTCGAGCAGGAAGGGCATCGCGCCTTCCAGCCCCAGCATCCAGGTCAAACGCACGACGCCACCGCCGCCGGGCAACAGGCCCAGTGTGACCTCGGGCAGGCCGATCTTGGTTTTCGGATTGTCGGCGGCGATACGGTGGTTGCAGGCCAGGCAGATCTCGAACCCGCCACCCAGTGCCGCGCCATTGATCGCGGCGACATGGGGCACGGGCTGTTTCTCCATCCGGCGCATCACGGCCTTGGTCGCCTCGACCGATTGAAACAGCGCCTCGACCCCGTCAGGCTCGATGCTTTTCAGCATCTTCAGATCGCCCCCGGCAAAGAACGTGTCCTTGGCCGAGGTCCAGATCACGCCTTTCAGCTCCGGTTCCGCTTCAAGCCTGTCCATGGTCGCGGCAAAGAGCGGCCAGAACTCGGCATTCATCGCATTGACCGGCCCGTCCATGTCCATGGTCACGGTGACGATGCCGTCGGCATCCTTTGCATAGTGAAAATCACCCATTCTGCCGCTCCCTTACAGACGTTCGATCAGGGTCGAGATGCCCATGCCGCCACCGACACAGAGCGAGATCATCGCTCGCTTGGCGCCCCGGCGCTCCAACTCGTCCAGCACGGTCGAGACCAGCATGCCGCCCGTGGCACCCAGCGGGTGGCCCATGGCGATGGCGCCGCCGTTCACATTGGTGATCTCGTGGTCGATATCCAGGTCCTTCATGTAGCGCAGCGCGACCGAGGCAAAGGCCTCGTTGATTTCCCAGATGTCGATGTCCGAAACCTTCAGCCCCGCCTTGGCGAGGCATTTCTTGGCCGCGGGTCCGGGTCCCGCGAGCATGATCACCGGATCGGTAGCGATGACCGTGGCCGAAACGATGCGCGCGCGCGGCTCCAGCCCCAGATCGCGCCCCGCCTTTTCCGAGCCGATCAGCACGGCGGACGACCCATCGACGATACCCGAACTGTTGCCCGGCGTATGCACATGGTTGATCCGCGCCACCTGGGGATACTTGGCCAGCGCCATGTCATCATAGCCAAAGGCGCCCATACCCGCGAACGAGGGGTTGAGCGCGCCCAGCTTCTGCATGTCGGTGTCGGGCTTGATGAAATCGTCCCGCTCCAGGATGGTCAGGCCGTTTTCATCCTTCACCGGCACCACCGAGCGGTCGAACCAGCCGCTGTCGCGCGCATGCGCGGCGCGGCGCTGGCTTTCCATGGCGAAGGCGTCCACATCCTCGCGGCTGTAGCCGTCGATGGTGGCGATCAGGTCGGCGCCGATCCCTTGCGGGGCCGAGTTCTGGTCGATCACGAAATCGGGGTCGGTGAACATCGCGCCACCCTGGCTGAGCATGGGGATGCGGCTCATCGATTCGATGCCGCCCGCGACCACCAGCTCCTCCTGATCCGATCCCACCTTGGCGGCGGCCATGTTCACCGCCTCAAGCCCCGAGGCGCAGAAGCGGTCAAGCTGGACACCCGGCACCGCCTCGTCCCAATGGGCCGCCTGCACGGCGGCCTTGGCGACACAGGCACCCTGATCGCCCACCGGCGCGGTGCAGCCCAGGATCACGTCGCCCACGCGCGCGGTGTCCATGTCGTGCCGAGCCTGCATTTCGCGCAAAAGACCGGCGGCCAGCTGGATCGGCTTCACTTCGTAAAGCGCGCCGCTGGCCTTGCCGCGCGACCGGGGCGTGCGCAGCGCGTCATAGATATAGGCGGATGTTGCCATGACCGTTCCTCCTGAAGGTTTGGCGACAGCCTAGGGGCGGGGCTGGTGCGAAAACAATGATCTGGCCGTGCAGAGAAATAGACATTAAGTGACAGGTATGGCGGTCACGATCCCGGCGACGATTGTTGCCAACATTCTCGAAGGCGCGGTGGCGCGTGGTGCCGATCCGGCAGCCATTCTCGCGCGGGCGGGGCTGCCGGGGATTGTCGGCGCGCTGGAGGCGCCGGATTTCGTGCGTCTGGTGCGTGCGGTGACACTGGCACTGGATGATGAACTGGCCGGATTGCAGGACCGGGCTCAGCGGGTGGGGACGCATGCGATCATGGCTGCCCATGTCAGCCATGCGGATACTCTGGGTGCGGCTTATGGCCGGGCGACCGGGTTCATGGACCTTATGGACAATTCCTTTCGTTTCTCACTGCGTGAGAGTGGTGCCAGCCTGCTTTTCGAGATGACGCGCATCCCCGGGCGCACGGTGCTGAACACGACAGCGGTTGAAATGGTGCTGGTTCTGGTCGGGCGCATGCTGGCCTGGATGGTGGGCAATCGCGGCGCGTTGAACGGTGCCTGGTTCGAACATGCCGCGCCTGGACATGCCAGCGCCTATCGCGCCATGTTCCAGCGGGCGCCGATGCAATTCGGCCAAAGCTCTTCGGGGCTGGCAATCCCGCGGGCGCTGACACGGCTGCCGGTGCTGCGCAACGAGGAGCAGGCAACGGCCTATGCCCGGCGCACGCCGCTTGACGCATTCCTGCCTCAGGACGCATCTGCCGGTCTGCCGCTTGAGGTGGCGGTGGCGGTGGAAACCTGCCTGTCGGTCGAGGGGCGGCTGCCCGACATGGTCCACGTCGCCGCCACCCTGCAAATGGCGCCGCATACGTTGCGGCGGCGGCTCAAGGCAGACGGGGTGGATTATTCCGATATCCGCAAACAGGTGCGCCGCGACATGGCGGTGCGCCTGTTGGCCACCACCGGGGACAGCGTCGAAGCCATCGCCGCCCAGACCGGGTTTTCCGAGGCAAGCGCCTTTATCCGCGCCTTTCGAAGCTGGACGGGCCTGACCCCGCGTGCCTATCGGAAATCGGAATTGTAAAGTGGCGGGTGATCAGTCGTTGCCGCAGAACAGGGAATAGAGCAACCCGATCACCTGTTCCGTATTGCTGTCGGACAGAGAATAGAAAACGGTCTTGCCTTCGCGCCGGGTGCTGACCAGCCCCTCTTCGCGCAGCCGGGCCAGCATTTGGCTGACCGCGGCCTGTCGGATCTCAAGGAGGTGCTCCAGTTGCCCGACCGATTTTTCACCCGCCCCCAGATGGCACAGGATCATCAAGCGCCCCTCATGCGCAAGCGTCTTGAGATAGCCCGCCGCGCGGGCGGCGTTGCTCGCCATATCATCGGGTGTATCTGGCGACAAAGGGGGGGCGTCTTGCACGGTCACTGTGGCGTCCTGTCCTCGTAAATGGCGTCAATATGCCTCAAGGACAGGCCGGATGTCACCCCTAGATCGCAGGCGCACCGCCCTGAAACGCATTGCCGCTGGCATAGTCGCAGGGGGCTTCCTGCATGTTCAGATGCAGGTCATGCCCGGTGAAGGGATGGGCGCGCGCAAGTTCCTCGTCCACCTCGATCCCCAGGCCGGGGGCGTCGGGCGGGATCACAAATCCGTTATCGACCCGGATCGAACCCTTGATCAGCGCATCGTGGAACGGGGTTTCGATGCTTTCGAGCAGCAGGATGTTCGGGATCGAGGCCGCAAGCTGGATATTGGCCGCCCATTCGATCGGCCCCGCATAGAGATGCGGCGCCATCTGGGCGTTGAACAGCTCGGCGATGGCGGCGACCTTCTTCATCTCCCAGATGCCGCCCGCGCGCCCCAGTGCCGGTTGCAGGATCTCGGCCGCGCCCGCGCGCAGAACCGCGCCAAACTCGGCTTTGGTGGTCATGCGTTCGCCGGTGGCTACCGGGATGCGCACGTTGCGGGCGACACGGGCCATGTCCTCGATATTGTCGGGCGGGGTCGGCTCCTCGAACCAAAGCGGCGAGTAGGGCTCCAGCGCCTGTCCCAGCCGGATGGCTCCAGCCGTGTTGAACTGGCCGTGGGTGCCAAAGAGCAGGTCCGCCTTGTCGCCCACCGCCTCGCGGATCGCCTTGCAAAAGGCGACCGAAAGCGAGATGTCGGTCATCGCCGGCATGTGGCCGCCCCGGATCGTGTAGGGGCCGGCCGGATCGAATTTTACCGCGGTATAGCCCCGCCGGACCATCTCGGCAGCACATTCGGCGGCCTGGTCGGGCGAGGTCCAGAACGGCCCAATCTCGTGATGCGGCAACGGGTAGAGATAGGTATAGGCGCGGATACGCTCGTTCATCCGTCCGCCGATCAGCGCATGGACGGGCCGGTCGCGATCTTTGCCCAGAATGTCCCAGCAGGCGATCTCGAGGCCCGAGAAAGCGCCCATCACGGTCAGGTCGGGACGTTGGCTAAAGCCGCTGGAATAGGCGCGGCGGAACATCAGTTCGATATTCTCGGGGTTTTCGCCGGCCATGTGCCGGTCGAACACGTCTCGGATCACATGGGTCATCGCCTCTGGTCCGACCGAAGAGGCATAACATTCGCCCCAGCCGGTGATACCGGAATCGGTGGTCACCTTGACCAGGATCCAATAGCGTCCGCCCCAGCCGGGAGCAGGTGGCGCCGTGATGATGATATCGAGATCTTGCAGCTTCATCGCGTACTCCATTAAGGGGGCGGAGGCAAAAAATTGAAAATTTTTTGCAGGCAAATTTTCGGGGAAAATTTGCCGACAGTCTCCGGCATCAGGTGAACAGGATCACGTTGCGTTTGGCGCTTCCGGTGCGGGTGTCGGCGATGGCTTCGTTGATCTGTTCCAGCGACCAGCGGCCAGAAATCAGCTCGTCGAGTTTCAAGCGGCCTTGCTGGTAGAGGTCGATCATCCACGGGATATCGCGCTGGATCACCACGTCACCCATTTTCGAGCCGATCAGCCCGTGTCCCTGGAACGAGGCGCTCATCGGTTCGTATTGCGCCATGGCACCGGCATGTGGCATGCCGATCATCACTGCCCTGCCGCCCCAGCCCAGGTATTTGGGCGCCTCGTCATAGGCGCGCACCGCACCGACCGTGACCAGCACCGCATCGGCGCCGCGCCCGCCAAGCGCCTTGTAGGCCGCGCGCCAGGGTTTCGGGCTGGTGGCGAGCACGCCATGGGTGGCGCCGAACTCGCGGGCGATTGCCAGCTTCTCTTCGGTCATGTCTACCGCGACGATGCGACGGGCGCCGGCGATGCGGGCGCCCTGGATGGCGTTCAGCCCGACGCCGCCGGCGCCGATCACCACCACGTCCTGACCGGCGCGCAGCCGGGCGGCGTTGACCGCTGCTCCGACCCCGGTGATCACCCCGCAGGAGAGCAGACAGGCCACGTCTCGGCCCATATCATCGGGGATCCTGACGATCTGGCGCTGGCTGACCACCACTTTCTCGGCAAAGGCGCCACAGGCCATGGCCTGTAGCAGCGGTCCTTCGTCCGCGGTGCGCAGCGGCCCCTGTTTCACCCCGTCATAAGGTGTGTCGCAGATGGTGGGCTGACCGCCTGCGCAATTGGCACAGCTGCCACAGGCGCGGATCAGAGTGACCACCACCGGATCGCCGGGCGCAAAGCCCACAACACCCGGACCCACGGCCGACACGGTGCCTGCCGCCTCGTGCCCATAGACCGCCGGCAGATGCCCGCCCCAGGCGCCATCGGCATAGGAGATGTCGGAATGGCAGATCGCGACCGCGTCCAGCGTCACCTCGACCTCGCCGGTACCGGGCGGGGCAAGCAACACCTCTTCGATCACCAGCGGTGCGTTGAACTCATGGCAAACGGCGGCGCGGATTTTCTGCATCCCGGCTCTCCTCGGCATTTCTTTACCCTACGGTGGACCGCGGCGCTCGGTGCGGCAAGGTGGAAACCGGCAAAGATACGTCGCTATTACGTCACGGCAGTCCGCGTGCGCAAAAAGATTACCAACCCTGCCGCCATCAATGCCAGCGCGACGAGGAAAGGCGCACCGGGCAGGTAGACCGGTGCCTGTGGTCCGGTAAAGCGGGCGAATACGCTGGCCATCAACAGGGGCGAAACGATCATCGACAGGGCATGTACGGCGGACATCACCCCTTGCAGCGCGCCCTGCTGGTCATCGGCGACGCTGCGCGACATGATCGCCTGCAAGGCGGGCGGGACCACCGCACCCATCGCGGTGATCGGGATCAGGATCAGCGCAAGCGTGCCGCTGGCGATGAAGGCGAGCAAGCCGAAACCCACGAAGTCGAACAGCTGACCCCAGATCACCGTGCGGCGCTCGCCAATGCGGCGGGTGATATGCGGTAACAGCCCACCCTGTACCACCGCCATCAGGAAGCCGAAGATACCCAGCGACAGGCCGATCATCTTAGGCGACCAGCCGAACCGCTCCTGCGAGAAATAGGACCAGATCGCCGGGTAGACATAGATCGCCACGGAATAGAGGAAATAGGCCCAGAGCAGCCCCTTGAGCCCGGGCACCTGGCCCAGCATGCGAAAGGCGCCCAACGGGTTGGCGCTGGCCCAGGAGAAAGCGCGGCGGGTGGCCGTCGTCACCGTTTCGTTCATCACGAAAAGGCCGAGGACAAAGTTCAGCCCGGCCAGAACCGCCGCCGCCCAGAATGGCGCGCGGGTGCCGAACTCGCCCAGCACCCCGCCCATCAGCGGCCCCAGCACAAAGCCGACACCAAAGGCCGCGCCCAGCATGCCGAAACGGGCGGCCTTCTGCTCGGGGCGCGAGACATCGGCCATATAGGCCGAGGCGGTGGCATGGGTGGCCGCCGTGATGCCGCCCACGATGCGCCCGGCCAACAGCAGCCAGATACTGCCCGCCACTGCCATCACCACATAGTCCAACGCCATGACAAAGAGCGAGACCAGCAGAACGGGGCGCCGTCCGAAGGCATCGGACAGGCTGCCGATGATCGGGCCGAACAGGAACTGCATCGCGGCAAAGGCGGTGCTGAGCACGCCGCCCCACAGCGCCGCGTCGGCCAGGGTGCCGCCTTTCACCTCGACGATCAGGTCGGGCATGATCGGCATGATCAGGCCGATTCCCATGGCGTCGATCATCACCGTCGCTAGGATGAAGAGAAAGGGCAGGCGCATTCTGAACCGTCCGGTTTAGTTTGCCAGACCCTAGCCGCGCCGGTCGGGCTTGAAAAGCCGCTAAGTGGCCCCTTGCGACCGGACCCGCACGGCAAAGGCACGGGCCTCGTCCGGGGCGGCGCCTAGCTGTTGGGCCGGACTGGTCAGCGCGGCGGCGTCCAGCTGTGGCCAGTCGCGCGCGATCAGGTCGCGCAGCGGCACCCGGCTTCCCATCGACTCGGCGCAGAGCGCCTTTACGGCGGCCTGCGCCTCGGGGCGAGGCAGGTTCGCGGCCAGCGCAAAGCTGACCGCCTCGGCATGGATGGTGCCAAAACCCATGTCGAGCGTGGCGGCCATGGTGTCGGGGCAGGGGGCCAGTCCGGGCAGCAGGCGCTGGGTGATCTGCACCGAGGACGCTGCGCCCAGCACGATCTGCGGCAGGCACATCCATTCGGTGAACCAGGCGGCACCATCGCGCTGATAGCGGTGTACGCCCGCGCCATGCAGCACCGCCAAAAGGCCCGGCACCTGCCGGGACAGCGCCACCAGCGCCGAGGGGCCGACCGGGTTCTGTTTCTGCGGCATGGTCGAGGACGCGCCGCCGCCACCCAGCGTGATTTCGGCAATGCCGGTCTGGGTCAGTTCGATGGCATCCTCGCCCAGCTTGCCAAGCGCCAGCGCGATGCGGGTGCACCAGTCGGCGAGCCGCAGCACAGCGGTGCGGTCGGTGTGCCAGCTGCGCCCGGGATCGGTAAGGTTCAGAAGCTGGGCCAGATCACCGCGCAGCCGCGCCGCCTCGGGGCCCAAAGCGGCGGCGGTGCCGGCGGCGCCGGACAATGACACCAGCAGGCAATCGCGCCTGAGACCGGGCAATTCGCGCAACAGATCAAGCAGCGGCGCACCCCAGGCCGCCACCACCGCGCCAAAGCTGGTGGGGGTGGCATGCTGGCCATAGCTGCGGCCTGCCATGGGCAGATCGGCATGGGTTTCGGCCAGCCCCGCCAGGATTTCCAAGATCGCACCCAGATCCCGCTCCAGCACCGAAACCGCCTGACGCAGTCGCAGCATCAGGCCGGTGTCGATGATATCCTGCGAGGTGGCGCCCCAATGCACGTATTGCGCATGTTCGGGCGCCTGCATCTCGGTGCGAAAGGCGGCGACCAATGCCGGAACGCTGACCCCGTTTGAACCCGTCGCCTCGGCCAGGGCGCCGGGGTCGAGATGGATTTCCATCGCCGCGCGGTGAATGGCGCCAGCGCTCTCGGCCGGGATCAGCCCCAGCGCGCCTTGCGCCTTGGCCAGCATCCCCTCGACCAGCAGCATCGCGCGCAGCTCGGCCCCGTCGGTGAACAGCCGACCAGCATCGCCCGCAGGAAAAAGGCGCGCCAGATGCGCGCTGTCAAACACTGATGCGGCCATCAGAAATGTCCTTCGATCCGTGTCAGCAGCCGCGCCAGCCCCTGCGGGTCGGCAAAGAACGGCGAATGAGAGCTGTTCATGACATGGACACGGTCGGATGGCCAGTCCGCCGTCATCTCCTCCTGGTATTCGGGCGGAATCGTCCGATCCTCGGCGCAGCGTATATAGACCTTGGGCACGCCCTCAAACCGGTCGGACAGGGTCAGCGGTGTCTCTTGCGGGGCAATCGCCTGCGGGCAGAGGCGGGGCTGAGCGTAATGCACCCGCTCGGGTCGGCAGTCGTGATAAAAGAGATCGGCGACCTTGTCGGGATCGACGGTATAGGACAACCCGTCCTCGGATTTCACCACCGCCTCGGTCAGGGTCTGGCGTGGCGCGCGTTTGCGCATCTCGACCATCGACAGACCCGAGCGGGGCACATAGGCGCAGAGATAGATCAACCCGCGCATCGCGTCAGGGTTTCGTTCAGCAGCGGCGCTGATCGGATAACCGGCCCAGCTGTGGCCCAGGATCAGGGTGTCGGCTGTACTGGCGTCCAGCACCGCGTCGCGACAGCTGTCCAGTGTAACCTCGTTGATCGGAGTCACGTCCGACCCATGGCTGGGCATGTTGATGGCGCGCACCGTGTGGCCGCGCTCCTCCAGCGCAGGGATAAGGTCGCGCCAGCACCACGCCCCGTGGCAGGATCCGTGAACCAGAAGAAAATCGGCCATGTCCGTGCCCTCTCAGATATGGCCCACGTCGTGCAGGAACTGCACGAGGCGTTTGGCATAGGCTGCGGGGTGTTCGACACAAGGCAGATGCCCGGCCTTGCGGATCAGGTGGAATTGCGAACCGGGGACCAGATCGACGGTTTCACGCACCAGATCCGGCGGGGTGGAGCCGTCCTCGTCCCCGGCGATGCCCAGGGTCGGCAGCCTGAGGCCGCTTGTGGGGGTATAGAAATCGGTGCCCGCGATGGCGGCGCTGCACCCGGCATAGCCCTGCGCCGGTTGCCGGACCAGCATGTTGCGCCAAAGGGTCAGCTCGGGCGTGGTGCGGAACCCGCGCGAGAACCAGCGTTCCATCACGGCATCCGCCAGAGCCTCGATCCCGCCTGCGGTGACGGCGGCGATTCGATCCTGCCACATCTCCTTGGTGCCGATCTTGGCGGCGGTGTTCGACAGAACCAGCGCGCGCACCTGATCCAGCCGCTTGACCGCCAGCCCCTGTGCGATCATGCCACCGATCGACAGGCCCACCACAGCCGCCTCACGAACCTCAAGCATGTCCAGGAGCCGCTCGGCATCGCGGACAAGCGTGCCCATGGCATAGGGCCCGTCCGGCGCGTCGCTCAGGCCGTGGCCGCGCTTGTCATAGCGGATCAGTCTTAGCCCCGCGGGCAGATGAGGCAGGATCGGATCCCACAGGCGCAGATCGGTTCCCAACGAGTTAATGAACAGCACAGGTGCGCCTTCGGGGTCGCCATCGACCCGGTAATGCAGCCTGATATCCCCCAGATCCGCGATCCGCATGTGGCAGCGACTCCCCTTTCCAGTGTGGAACCAGGCTAGGGCCTTACGCAGGGGAAGGTAAAGCTCCCTGACGCCGCATGGCGTCATTTTTCCTGTGGATGGCCCGTTCAGGCAAAGCGCTCTAACGCAGTGCGAAACACCGCCGCGTCGACATTGCCGCCCGAGGCCACGGCAATCACGCTATCTCCTTCGACCTGATCGACGTGAAACAGGGCCGCTGCAAGCGAGACCGCACCGCCCGGTTCCAGCACGATCTTGAGCCGCAGAAAGGCCAGCGCCATGGCCCGCAGGGCATCGTCCTCACTCACCGCCAGGCCGGGGCCGCAGAGCCGGCTGAGGATCGGAAAGGTGATCTTGCCCGGTTCCGGCGTCAGGATCGCGTCGCAGATATTGCCGGTTTCCGAAGTGTTGCGGCTGACGGTTCCGCTGGCGAGTGAGCGTTTCACATCGTCAAACCCCTCGGGCTCGACCGGGCGCGCGCGCAGCCCTGGTGCGCGGGCCTCCAGCGCCAGTGCCACGCCCGAGGTCAACCCGCCACCGCCGCAACAGACCAGTACATCTCCGCTGTCGACGCCCAGTTCACCCGCCTGTTCGGCCAGTTCCAGCCCCACACTGGCCTGACCGGCGATCACCTGCGGTTCGTCATAGGGCCGGATCAGCGTCAATCCGCGTTCACCGGCCAGCGCGGTGCCGATCTCTTCACGGCTTTCGCGGCCCCGGTCATACAGCACCACCTCGGCCCCCAGCGCCCTTGTGTTGTCGATCTTGAGTCGGGGCGCATCCGAGGGCATCACGATCACCGAGGCGATGCCATGCAACGTCGCCGCATGGGCGACCCCCTGCGCGTGATTGCCCGAGGAATAGGCGATGACGCCGCGGGCGCGCGTCTCGGGGTCCAGTGCCGAAATGGCCGACCAGGCGCCGCGAAACTTGAAGCTGCCGGTATGTTGCAGGCATTCGGGTTTCACCAGCACCCGGCGCCCGGCGATCTCGTCCAGAAAGGGCGAGGAGAGCAGCGGCGTGCGGCGGACATGGCCCGACAGCCGTGTGGCGGCGGCTTCGATCAGTTCAAGGGTGCTCATGCGGCCTCCAGAATGCGGCGGATCAGGTCCAGTGATTGCGGTTCGTCGAGAAAGGGAACATGGCCCCGGTCCGGCACTTCGGCCGAGATCAGACCGGGATGGCGGCGATGCATCTCGGCCACGGTGCCCGCGCCCAGAATATCGGAATTCGCCCCCCGCAACACGGCGGTGGGAATGTCGCGCAGCGCGTCGAAGAACAGCCACAGATCGGGGATCGCCCCGGTGGCGGCCTGATCCAGCAGCGCCTTGTGCAACCCGTCGTCATAGCGCAGCGCCAGCCCCTGGTCGGTGGCGGCATATTGGATCTCGGCCTGTTTGCGCCAGACCGAGAGCGGCACGCCGGGAAACTGAGGCTCCATCGCCTGTTTCAGCGCCAGCGCGGCCTGGTCATGGGTTTTCGAGACCGGTTTCTTGCCCACGTAATCCATGATCCGGGCGATGCCCGCCGGCTCGATCACCGGGCCGACATCGTTCAGGATCACCCCCGCCAGCCGGTCCGGATGGCTGGCCGCCAGTGCCATGGCGATCATGCCCCCGCGCGAGGTGCCCAGCACCGACACCCTGTCCAGCGCCAGATGGTCGAGCAGTTCGATGGCGTCATGGGCTTCGCGCAGGACGTTGTAATTGCGGTAATCGGGATCATAGTCGGACTGCCCCCGCCCGCGATAGTCGAGGCGGATCAGCCTCAGATCGGTCACATGCGGGCGCAGGAATTCGAAATCGCGGCTGCACCGGGTCAGCCCGGCGAGACAGAGGAGCGGTTGGCCGGTCCCCTCGTCCTCGTAGAACAGGCGCAGACCGTCGCTGGTGGTGAAGCTGGCCATTCAGACCCTCGCCAGTTTTGGAATGCCGGTCAGATCCGACAAGATATGGTCAGGGGTCCAGGGCAGCCGGTCCAGCGGCTCGCCCGCGCGGTTGACCCAGGCAGTGCGGAACCCGTAACCGGCCGCCGCCGCCGCATCCCAGCCGTTGGAGGACACGAACAGCACCGCATCGGGCGAGCAGCCGAACCGCTGGCCCACCAGGTCATAGACCCGGCGATCAGGTTTGAAGATGCCGACGCTTTCCACGGAAAGCACGTCGTCGAGCACATCGCCCAACCCGGCTGAGCGCACCGCGCCATCCAGCATGTCGGGCGACCCATTGGACAGGATCGCGGTTTCCAGCCCGGCGGCCTTGAGTGCGCGCAGCATCGCGGGCACCTCGGGATAGGCCTGCAATTGCCAGTAAAGGTCCAGCAACCGCTGGCGCAGCGCCGGATCACCGGTCAGCCCGACCACCTCGAGCGCCCAGTCGAGCCCGTCACCGGTCACCTGCCAGAAATCGGTATGAGCGCCGGTGATCGCGCGCAGCCAGCTGTATTGCAGCTGCTTCAGCCGCCAATGGCTAGCCAGCGCCTGCCAATGCGGGCGCAGGGCGGTGTTTTCGGGTTCATCCGCCGCCTGCCGGGCTGCGGCGGAGACGTCGAAAAGTGTGCCATATGCGTCGAACACGCAAGTGGTGATGGGCATCGGGTCCTCCTTACCGTGAGCAGGTTCTCATATGTTCGTATTGTGAGAAAGTGCCGGGGTTTACTTTGTTGTGACAAGGCTTAGTCTGCGCGACTGAAGGTTATTTTTATTGGGAGAGGATATGTCTGAGGTTAAGAATGGCGATAAAGTGCGGTTCCACTACACCGGAACTTTTACCGATGGGACAGTCTTTGACAGTTCACAGAATCGAGAACCGCTGGAGATCGTCGTAGGCTCGGGCCAGATCATCGGTGGTCTCGACAACGCCCTTCCGGGTTTGAAGGTAGGAGAGACCAAGCGGGTCGAGGTACCGTTTCAAGAGGCATATGGCCCTATGGATCCAAGCCAGCGCCGCGATGTTGCACGCGATCGGATGCCAGAAGGGCTGGAGCTGGAGCCGGGGTTGAAGCTTGAGATGCGGCAACCCAATGGACCTGCTGTCGACGTCACGGTTGTAGAGGTCGGTGAGACGATGGTGACGCTGGATGCCAATCACCCATTGGCGGGCAAAGATCTGGTGTTCGAGGTGGAAATCGTTTCGATCAACTGAAAGAAGACGACCAACCCTTGCCGGGGTTGGTCGTTTTCAAAAGCGCGGGTGCCACCGCAGGCCAGGGTCTGTTGGCGTGTCCAGCGTGCTCTACATCGAGTCGGGTTGAGGCATACCCAGAACGTGGAAGCCGCCATCGACGCGGATGATCTCGCCCGTGGTGCAGGCGCCTGCGTCCGAAGCCAGATAGACCGCAGTACCGCCCACCGCCTCGAGCGTTGCGTTCGAGCGCAGTGGCGCGTTCTGGTCGCAGAACTTGAAGGTCTTGCGCGCACCGCCGATGGCGGCGCCGGCCAGGGTCTTCATCGGGCCGGGCGAGATCGCATTCACGCGGATCCCGTCGGGGCCCAGGTCATTGGCCAGATAACGGGTCGCCGATTCCAGCGCCGCCTTGGCAACGCCCATGACGTTGTAGTTCGGCACCACCCGGTTCGAACCCTGATAGGTCAGCGTCAGCACGGTGCCGCCATTTTCCTTCATCATCGGATAGGCGCGCCGCGCCACCTCGATCAGGGAATAGGCCGAAATATCCATCGAATGTTTGAAATTCGCCCGCGTTGTGTTCAGGAACCGGCCTGTCAGTTCGGACTTGTCCGAATAGGCGATCGCATGCACCAGGAAATCCATGGTCGGCCAGCGCGCGGCCAGTTGTTCGAAGGCGGCATCCAGCGACGCATCGTCGGTGACATCCGCATCGACCATGAAATCGCTGCCGACACTGGCGGCCAGCGGTTCCAGCCGCTTGCCAAAGGCCTCGCCCTGGTAGGTAAAGGCCAGTTCCGCCCCCGCTTCGTGCATCGCCTTGGCGATGCCCCAAGCGATGGACCGGTCGTTCGCGACCCCCATGATCAGGCCGCGTTTGCCCTGCAAAAGTCCCGACATCTGCCCTTACCCCCTGAACTTGCTCAGCACCATCGATCCGTTGGTGCCGCCAAAGCCGAAGCTATTGGTCATCACCGAATCGAGGCCGGCGTTTTCCACATATTGCGTTGCGACCTCGCCGGGCTGGATGCCTTCGGCCAGGGTCTCGACATTGATCGAGGGCGTGATGAAGTCATGTTTCAGCATCAGCAAGCAGAAGATCGCCTCGAGCGCGCCCGCAGCCCCCTGCGCGTGGCCGGTCATTGACTTGGTCGAGCTGATCGGAGGCACGCGACCCTCGCCGAACACGCGGCGCACTGCCTCGACCTCGCCCACGTCGCCGACCGGGGTCGAGGTGCCATGCGCGTTGATATAGCTGACCTTGCGGTCCTCGGGCAGGGTGGACACCGCCAGCCGCATCGCCCGTTCGCCGCCCTCGCCCGAAGGTGCCACCATGTCATGCCCGTCCGAGGTGGCGGCATACCCGGTCACCTCGGCATAGATCTTGGCACCCCGCGCCAGGGCATGCTCCAATTCTTCCAGCACCACGATGCCGCCACCGCCCGAGATCACGAACCCGTCGCGATCTTGGTCGAACGCGCGCGAGGCCTTCTCGGGCGTGTCGTTGTATTTCGACGACATTGCGCCCATCGCGTCGAACAGGCAGCTGAGTGTCCAGTCCAGTTCCTCGCCACCACCGGCGAACATCACGTCCTGCTTGCCCATCATGATCTGCTCGGCGGCATTGCCGATGCAATGCAGCGAGGTCGAGCAGGCCGAGGTAATGGAATAATTCAGGCCCTTGATCTTGAACGCGGTGGCCAGGTTGGCCGAGATGGTCGAGCACATGCATTTGGGCACCGCGAAGGGCCCGATCCGCTTGGTCGCGCCGGTCTTGAGCACGGTCTGATGCGCGCTCAGCATGGCACTGGTCGAAGGGCCGCCCGATCCGGCCACCAGACCGGTGCGCGGGTTGACGATCTGATCCTCGGTCAGGCCGGCGTCGGCGATGGCCTGTTGCATGGCGATATGGGCATAGGCCGCACCCGGCCCCATGAAGCGCAGCGCGCGCTTGTCCACATGCTCGGCGACGTCGATCTTGAGCGTACCAGCGATGCGGCTGCGGAACCCGTGTTCGGCCATTTCCTCGCTGGCGACGATGCCAGACCGGCCCGCCCTGAGCGAGGCGGTGACCTCTTCGGCATTGTTCCCGATGGACGAAACGATGCCCAATCCGGTGACGACGACACGGCGCATACGTGTACTCCCTTCGTTGCTTACGCCTTAGTAGGCTTTGAGGGATGGAGGTGCAAGATGGGGCATGATGCGAGATTTAGCGCTCGGCAAGCTCGCGCGTTCGTTGCCGTTGCCGTTTGATGTATGGCCCATCAACCATGTCCTCTGGGGGCAGATCGAGCAGGCAGTTTATGAACGCGGCCCAAGTGTCATCCTTCAGGTGGAAATCGCGCGGCATTAACGGTGATGCTGAACGCGCCTCCTCTCTGACGCGCTCGAAAAGAGCGCGACAGAAATCAGCTTTGGAGCCTCTGCTGCTGGCCAAGGCAGCAGCAGTTATGCTGTCGTCTATCTCGATCTCCGCGTTTTGCGCGTCGACCGCGATCTCGGCCGCAATATCGGAAAGGTCCGGCCAGTACTTCATATCGAACCTTGAAGTAAGAGCGTTCAGTTCCGGTTCGACATACCATTTGAAAGAATAGTTGTCCCGAGCCGCCCGGACGATCACATCTACAACGTGATGGTGTGTGTTGCTGCCAAAGGAATGGGAATTCTCTAGATCAGAACGTTCCTGCAAGAAATTACTCAGCCCGTTGGCTAGATCCGCGATCTTCTGGTTCACCTCAGCCAGCCGCGCTTTTGCTTCGCGCATCTCCTGAGAGCTGGCCGGTTCCCAGACGCAGACGGTGCAAAGCAAGGCGTCAACAAAAACGTCTGCGGCGCGATGGTCTCCCTTCAGGGCACAGGCCAGATCATCATAGGCGTCGAGCAACTCGGGGCGACGCTCTATCAACGTGTCCGCTATCCCCGGCCATCGAGGATAGATGTTCTTTTCCAGACAGTAATCTTTCTGCCTTTGGATTGCCGCTTCGCAAAACGCGGCGCTGTTCTTGGGTATGGACATGATTTGCCTCGATGTTTGTCGTAGCCTGGATACTACGCCAACACGAGGCAGAGGTCGGTACCCGTACACGAAAAAGAAACGCGCCTTTCGGGTACTCAATCCGTGAAAGGCGTGTTTGTTGTGTCGCGGGTTCGGGTTGCCTTGTCAGGTAGGCATATTGGGTTCTGAAAGAAATGCGGTTTCTCAGCTTTCGCTGAGCGCGACCTTCATGTCCTTGACCTGATAGATCACTTCGCCATCGGCCTCGACGATGCCGTCGGCAACGCCCATGGTCAGGCGGCGGGTCTGGATCGCCTTGGTGAAATCCACCTTGTAGGTCAGCATCTTGCGGTCGGGCCGCACCATGCCGGTCAGCTTGACCTCGCCCACACCCAGCGCATAGCCGCGCCCCTGCCAGCCGCGCCAGCCAAGGTTGAAGCCGGTCAGCTGCCACAGTCCGTCCAGGCCAAGGCAGCCGGGCATGATCGGGTTGCCGGGGAAATGGCAGTCAAAGAACCACAGGTCGGGAGTGATGTCGAACTCGGCCCGAATGTGACCTTTGCCATGGGCGCCGCCATCGGCGGACACCTCGGTGATCCGGTCCATCATCAGCATCGGCGGCGCCGGCAGCTGTGCATTGCCGGGACCAAACAGCTCGCCACGAGCGCATTTCAGCAGTTCGTCCTTGTCAAAGCTGCTCGGGTATTGGGCCATCTGCCTGTCTCTCCTGCCTGTGGGTCTGTCTAGCATAGCTGGACTCCTCTAGCATCGCCAAAGCTTGTCCCGCAAGGGCGGCAAAGGGATCTGTGGTCGCAGGTCCACAGCCAGATGCGAATGAATTTCATTTGAGTTTTACGTTGCGCGCACTTTATATATACCGTTAGCCGCAACGGAACGGGACCGATGACGCCGAATTCTCAGGAAATCGCCACCGACTGGCTGGTAGATGCCGGGCTGCGCCCGACCCGTCAACGCGTGGCGCTGGCCGAGCTGTTGGTGGGCGATGGCCGCCACCGCCATGTGACCGCCGAAAGCCTGTTCGATGCCGCCCGGACCAAGGGCGCCGCCGTGTCGCTGGCAACCGTCTACAACACGCTGCGCGCCTTTTGCGAGGCCGGTGTGTTGCAGGAGATCACGGTGGATGGCTCGAAAAGCTATTTCGACACCAATACCCACGATCACCCGCATTTCTTCTGGGAGGACGAGGGGCGGCTGTCGGATGCGCCCTCGGATCAGCTGGTGATCCAGCGCCTGCCCGAAGCGCCCGAAGGGGTCGAGATCGCCTCGGTCGATGTGGTGATCCGGCTGCGCCGCAAGGGCTGATCAACCCGCGCCGAACAAATCCGTCAAGACCTGTGCCGCCCGCGCGGTGGTTGCGTCCGCCGCGCCGGTGCCGTGCCGGACAAGGATCACGGATTCCGTCAAATCCGTCCCGACGATCGGGCGACTGAGCAGTGGCCTGCCGTCATAACTGGTGGCGTATGAGGGCGCGGCATAGCTGATCCCGACGCCTTCGCCATGGGCGGCGAGGCTGCGCAACAGCTCCAGCGTGGCGGCCCGGTGCGCCACCAGCGGCGACAATCCATGCCGTCGAAAGAGACCCAGCATGTGCTGCGCCGAAAGGCCTTCGTCCGACAGGATCAGCGGATGCCCGGTCAGCGCCTTCAGGTTGGGATCGGCGCCCAGGGCCAGCGGATGGTCGGGAGACATCAGGGCCTGCGGGTGGCTGCGATAGAGCGGTTGGCGGTGAAACCCGGCATCCAGCCCCAGATCATAGGTCAGCGCCAGGTCGATCTGGCCCTTGAGCAGCGCCGAAATCAGCGCCTCGAACCCGTCGGCGCGGGTGCTGACCGTCACATCCGGCAGCGCCCGGCGCAGCGCGTGCAGGGCAGGGGCCAGCAGGAAGGGCGCCAGATCGGTGAAACAGCCCAGATGCAGCTGTCGTTTGGCCGGGCGGGGATGGGCCGGATCCTCGATCCGGGCCGCGTCGGACAAAAGCGCCTCGGCGGCGACGATGAAATCGCGCCCTGCCGGGGTCACCGCCATGGCCGAGCCTCGCCTGCGGATGAAGAGGGGCTGGCCCAGATGCGTCTCGATCTTGGCCAGTGCGGCAGACAGTGCCGGCTGGGAAACGTTCAACGCGGCGGCGGCGGCCGACAGGCTGCCATGCCGGCCCACGGCACAGACATATTCGTATTGGCGCAGGGTCAGATATAACATCAATCTATTTATTAGTTCGAAAGATATGATTTGAACAGAAGTTCCCGTCATGCGCAAAAAGAGGCAGGACATCAGCCCCGGAGAGAACGCCATGCCGCACCCGCTTGTCACGCCCGAGATGATCGAGACCTTTCAGCGCGACGGTGTCGTGCTGGTCCGGGGCCTGTTCGCCGATCATGTGGAGGCCCTGCGCGCCGGGATTGCCGCCAACATGGCGGCACCTGGTCCCTATGCCTCGGAAAACCGCAAGGAGGGGCATACGGGCCTGTTCTTTGACGATTATTGCAACTGGGAACGTATCCCAGAGTTTCGCGAGGTGATCGAGACCTCGCCCGCCGCCGAGGTGGCCGCCGACCTGATGCGGTCGCAAACCGTGCAGATGTTCCACGATCACGTGCTGGTCAAGGAGCCGGGCACCTCGATGGCGACGCCCTGGCACCAGGACGGGCCTTATTACTTTGTCGAGGGGCGGCAGACCGTCAGTTTCTGGTCGCCGCTGGACCCGGTGACCGAGGCGACGCTGCGCTGTGTGGCCGGATCGCATCGCTGGGAGAAGGAGGTTCTGCCGACCCGCTGGGTGTCCGAAGAGGGGTTCTTTGCCGATGAGGGCCAGTACATGCCGGTGCCCGACCCCGAGGCCGAGGGGATGCGGATCGTCGAGTTCGAGATGGCGCCGGGCGATGCGGTGGCGTTTGACTATCGCACCCTGCACGGCGCGCGCGGCAATACCAGCAATTCGCGGCGTCGCGCCTTCTCGCTCCGGCTGGTTGGGGATGACGCGCGCTATGTGGAGCGTCCCGGTCGTACCTCGCCGCCCTATCCGGGGCATGACATGGTGCCCGGTCAGCGCCTGCGCGAGGATTGGTTCCCGGTGCTGCTGCGACGCTAGAGGGGGCGCTGCCCCGGCGCTGGCGCGCCTCCCCCGAAGTATTTATGGCGAAATGAAGGGACAGGCCGGGATCAGAACCACTGTCCCGGTTCCATCAGCCCCAGATCGAGCAGCTGGCGGGAATGCCATTCGAAGGGGGTGGAGTTGTGCCAGCGGAAGCTGTGGATCTCGAAGGTTGATCCGGGGTTCTTCTTCAGAGCCTTGGCGGTGCGGAAGGAACAGATCGCCGCCGTCAGGTTGTGATGCCAGGGACAGGCATAGGTGTTGTATTCCTGGTCGTCGAAAGTGTGATCGGGACGCAGATGCAGGCCGGGCGCCGATTTGAACAACGAAATGCGGTCGATCTTGCGGCTGTCCTTGGGGATATGTTCCTCGTAGCGCCAGCGCACGCCGCCGAAGAAATCGAGCTGCCGTTCGCGCGGATGGCCGGTTTCCGGGTCCTTGCGGGCCTGGGCGTAATAGCCGGATCTGTCCAGAAAGGCGCGGTCGAGTGAGACCCCGATGGGAAATGCGCTGAGGTCGTCGGCATAGAGGTCGATGACATAGGTCAGCATGGCATCGCGCCGCTCTTCGCCGTGAAAGGCCAGCATCTCGCCGATGCTGCGGGTCTCGCAGAACGGATAGAACAGGTATTCGGCGTTGAAGCAGTAATACATCCAGATGCCCGGCGCCGCGGCGATGATGCGGTTGATCGCATTGGTCACCGCCAGGCGCGGGCCGCAATCGAAGGGGATGCGATGGACCCGGTTTTCCACGTCGGGGGGCAGGGTAAAGGCATCGGGCATCAGCGCCAGCACCGATTTGAACCCGCATTGGATATGGTGGCGCATGGTGGTGGCCAGTTCGACATCGTCCTCGACGAAGATCATCGCCACCGGCCCCTTGGCCAGGGCCTCGGCCCCGGTTTTCAGGAAATGATCGAGTGAGGCGTATTCCATGCCTGTCCAGCCTGCCTTGCGTCTTTGCCTGTCTGGCATTCTGGGCCAACTTCGGTTAATTGCGCGTGCATTGCAAGCGGCGCCCGAACCCTGTAGAGGCCGCCGCTGATCCCGCGAAAACAAAGGTCCGTCCGATGTCCGACCCCAAGAAGCTGTTTATCAAGACCTATGGTTGCCAGATGAACGTCTATGACAGCGAGCGCATGGCCGAGGCGCTTGGCGGGCAGGGCTATGTCGAGACGCAAAGCGTCGAAGACGCCGACATGATCCTGCTCAATACCTGCCATATCCGGGAAAAGGCGGCGGAAAAGGTCTATTCCGAACTGGGCCGGTTCAAGGGGCTGAAGGCCGCGAAGCCCGATCTAAAGATCGGGGTTGCGGGCTGCGTCGCCCAGGCCGAGGGCGAGGAGATCATGCGCCGCCAGCCGTTGGTCGATCTGGTGGTCGGGCCGCAAAGCTATCACCGCCTGCCGGAACTGGAAGCCAAGGCGCGCGCAGGGGAAAAGGCGCTGGACACCGATTTCCCCGAGGAAGACAAGTTCGAGAAGCTCAAGAGCCGCCCCAAGGCGAAACGTGGCCCGACCGCGTTCCTGACGGTGCAGGAGGGCTGCGACAAGTTCTGTGCCTTCTGCGTGGTGCCCTATACCCGCGGGGCCGAAGTCAGCCGCCCCGCCGACCGCATCCTGCGCGAGGCCAACGAACTGGTCGAACGCGGGGTGCGCGAGATCACGCTGCTGGGTCAGAACGTCAACGCCTATCACGGCGCGGGGCCGAACGGCGACATGACACTGGCCGGGCTGATCTGGGAACTGGACAAGATCGACGGGCTGGAGCGCATCCGCTTTACCACCAGCCACCCCAATGACATGAGCGACGACTTGATCGAGGCGCATGGCACCTGCGCCAAGCTGATGCCCTATCTGCACCTGCCGGTGCAGGCGGGGTCGGACAAGATCCTGAAGCGGATGAACCGCAGCCATACCGCCGAAAGCTATCTGCGGCTGATCGAGCGCATCCGGGCGGCGCGTCCCGACATCCTGATGTCGGGCGATTTTATCGTGGGTTTCCCCGAAGAAACCGAGGCCGATTTCCAGGCCACGCTCGATCTGGTGGAAGAGGTGCGGTACGGCTATGCCTATTCCTTCAAGTATTCGACCCGCCCCGGCACCCCGGCGGCCGAGCGCGCGCAGGTCGACCCGGCCGAGGCCGACGACCGGCTGCACCGGCTGCAAGCGGTGATCACCCGCCACCAGCGCGAGATCCAGGACAGCATGGTCGGGCGCGAGGTCAGTGTCCTGTTCGAAAAACCCGGTCGCCTGCCCGGCCAGATGGTCGGCAAGAGCGAATACCTGCACGCGGTTCACGTGCAGGATTCCGGGCTTGAAGCCGGGCAGATCACCCGCGTTCGGATCGTTGCGTCGGGTGCCAACTCACTGGCGGGCGAGCGCGTATAAGCGCGTGTAAAGGGTAGCTCGCGCGACCCTGTCTCGCTGCAGCCATCTGTTGATTGCTGCTGAATTGATGACGATAGCAGCGCAAGCCTTGATCTGTTTTGAATTTGGAAACAAATTTTGGAGATCAGCTTTGTGGAATGTGCCGAGCACACCAATGTGAATCTGCGAGGCATGAGTAAACAAACGCAGAGAACTTGCCAGTCCAGAGTTAACGATTTTGGTCCAATCGACTTGGTGCGATAGAGACTGTAAGCAAAATGGATTCAATGGCTCGTGGATTTCTCTTCACAAAAATCTCGAATATTCTTAACCTTGCAGCAGTTTCGCGTCCGGCGGTCTAAGTCGATACAGCTGGCTGTTGGTAGTGGGGGAACCAGGTGAGGAATTTTCGGTGACAGATTTCAAATACAGAAGCGTGGCTGCCGCGCTTGCAACCGTGCTTGCACTGACTGGGGCGGTAACCGCTCCGGCGCTTGCCCAATCCAGCAGCGAGGGCACCAGTCGGACCGTGATCGGTGAACGCTATGTGCCGACCATCTGGGTTGATCCGGATGGCTGCGAGCACTGGGTGATGGATGACGGCGCCGAGGGCTTCATGACACCACATGTCCGCCGCGACGGAACCCCGGTCTGTCGCCGGGGTGCGCTGTGCGGCACGATGCCGACGGATCAGTTTTTTGCGACCGACAGCTATCGCATATCATCTGAAGGGCAAGCCCGGCTGCGCCAGTTCTTTCAGGAAACCGGCGCCAACGGCTATATCATCACCGGCCATACCGACAGCCGGGCTTCGGACGCCTATAACTTGCGGCTTTCGGTCAACCGGGCCAATTCGGTCGCGCGGGTGGGACGCGCCTCGGGTGCCCGCATTGTTGATGTACGTGGTTACGGCGAACGCGATCCGCGCGTACCCAATACCAGCGCCGCCAACATGGCGCAGAACCGCCGCGTCGAAATCATCTGTGTGAACTGAGGAGAGCGACATGAAACTGTTCAAGGGAATCGCCCTTCTCGCGGCTCTGGGCGGGCTTGCCGCCTGTGAAGCGACCGACAAGACCCGCGACCGAGGCATCGACGCAAAGGATCTATCGCAGCTCAAGGCAGGCATCTGGGTTGATCCGACCGGTTGCCAGCATTGGATTATCGACGACGGTCTCGAAGGCTATCTGTCTCAGCGGATGGATCGTAACGGCAAGCCGGTCTGCGACGACTCGCTACCCAAGGGTGTGGCCACCGGCCCGTTCAAGGAAGGCTCGAACATCGTCGACGCGATCTGAGTGCCTGACATGACATCAGGGCCGCCCCATGGGGCGGCCTTTTTTTGTTTCAAACAGGTGAAAACTTTGCGGTCCCGCTTGCACCGACCGCAATATCTTGGCTACGCTTGTCCCAGGACTGCGACTACAGGAGAGCGGATGGCCATCAGTGCCCTCACACCACCGCAAGACAGCAGCGCCCCCGAGGAGCTGCAACTGGAATTCCCCGACAACCGGCTGTTGATAGATTTGTGCGGCGAGCATGACCGCCACCTGGTGCTGATAGAGCAGGTGCTGGGAGTGCAGATCGTGCGGCGTGGCAATCTGCTGTCGGTTCTTGGCGAGGTCGGCGCGCGCGACCGCGCCGCCGAGGTGCTGGAGGCGCTGTACGAGCGCCTGCAATCGGGCCGCCCGGTCGAGGGCGCCGATGTGGACCGCGAATTGCGCATGGGACGCGGCGAAGAGGCTAGGGATACTCCGGCGGAGGACCAGCTGGAGATGTTTCTGGGCGGCCGGATCGAGATCAAGACCCGCAAGAAGCCGGTCGAACCGCGCACCGACGCGCAAAAGGCCTATGTCAAATCACTGTTCGAGAACGAACTGGCCTTTGGCATTGGTCCGGCGGGCACCGGCAAGACCTATCTTGCGGTCGCGGTGGGTGTGTCGATGTTCATCAACGGTCTGGTCGACCGTATCATCCTCAGCCGGCCCGCGGTCGAGGCGGGGGAGAAGCTGGGCTATCTGCCGGGCGACATGAAGGACAAGGTCGACCCCTACATGCAGCCGCTTTATGACGCGCTGAACGATTTCCTGCCGGGCAAGCAGGTGGCCAAGCTGATCGAGGAAAAGAAGATCGAGATTGCGCCGCTGGCCTTCATGCGGGGGCGCACGTTGGCCAATGCCTTTGTGGTGCTGGACGAGGCGCAGAACGCCACCACCATGCAGATGAAGATGTTCCTGACCCGTCTGGGCGAGGGCAGCCGCATGGTGATCACCGGCGACCGCAGCCAGGTCGATCTGCCTCGCGGGGTGACCTCGGGTCTGGCCGATGCCGAACGGCTGTTGAAGCCGGTGCCGGGCATCAGCTTCAATTATTTCACCTCCAAGGATGTGGTGCGACACCCGCTTGTCGCCGCCATCATCGAGGCGTATGAGGCTGACACGGGCTGAACGGAGTTGGGTTTGTGAGTAGGATCGCTGGGTATTTGGCGGCGCGGAGCGCGGAAGCATGACGCTGGATCTGACGCTGGAGGATTCGCGCTGGACCATCCTGCCGCCACTGGCTGACCGGGCGATTTCGGCGACGCTGGCGCAGATGGGGCTGGACCCAGAAATTTGCGAAATCAGCTTGCTTGGCTGCGACGACGATCGCATCGCAGCGCTGAATGCCGAATTCCGAGACAAGCCCGCCCCCACCAATGTCCTGAGCTGGCCCGCCGAGGATCTGGCTGCCGAAGAACCGGGCGGAGAACCCTTCGCGCCCGAGGCCGACTTCACCGGCGCCATTCCGCTGGGCGACATAGCCATTGCCTTTGACACCTGCCAGCGTGAGGCCGTGGCCGCGGGCAAACCTATGGATGACCATGTGACTCATCTGATTGTTCACGGCCTGTTACATCTGCTGGGCTATGATCACATCCGTGACGAAGACGCCACGCTGATGGAGGGATTGGAAAGTCAGATACTTGGCAACCTGGGGCTTGATGACCCATATACTATGGAGTGAGGGGCCAAGGGGCCTCGATTTGGAACAGGATTGATGGGCGACATAGAAGGCAGTTCTAGCGCAGCGCAGAGCGCGCAGCCGGAAGAAGCCGGCGAAACGAACGCAGACAAGACAGGGTTTTTCACCCGTATCATGGATGCATTTTCATCCGGTGAAAGCCATCAGGAACAGGCCCCGAACGGGGCCACGACGGCACCCACGCCGGTGCCGGGAATTCTAAACCTTCGTCGGATGCGGGTCGAGGATGTGGCGATCCCCACGGCCGAGATCGTGTCGGTGCCATTGTCGATCTCCAAGGAGGAGCTGGTCCAGATCTTCCGCGACAGCGGCATGACCCGGATACCCGTCTATGAGAATACGCTCGATACGCCGCTGGGCTTCGTACATCTCAAGGATTTCGCGCTGACCCATGGTTTCAACGGCAACTCGACACAGTTCGACCTGCGCTCGATGCTGCGCCCCTTGCTTTTTGTGCCCCCCTCGATGCCGATCGGGGTGCTGCTGACCAAGATGCAGACCGAACGGCGTCATATGGCGCTGGTGATCGACGAATATGGCGGGGTCGATGGATTGCTGACCATCGAGGATCTGATCGAACAAGTGGTCGGCGAGATCGAGGACGAGCACGATACCGACGAGGCGCAGACCTGGGTCAAGGAACGGGCAGGCTGCTATATCGCGCAGGCGCGCACGCCGCTTGACGAGTTCGAGACCGAGATCGGCCGCTCGCTGACCAGTCACGAGGATGTTGACGAGGAAGAAATCGACACCCTGGGCGGGCTTGTCTTCATGCTGTCGGGCCGGGTGCCCGCGCGCGGCGAAGTCGTGCCGCATCCCGACGGGGTCGAGTTCGAAGTCATGGATGCTGACCCGCGCCGGATCAAGCGGCTCCGGGTGATGATTCCCGACGCCGCCGAATGAGCATTCTTTCAGGCTGGCAACTGTGGCAGCGCATGATGCTGGCCGCGGCGCTGGGGGCTGTGGCCGCGCTTGGCCTGGCGCCGATGTCGTTATGGGTTGCCACGATCGGCGGCCTGATGGCGGTGCCTGCCTTGTTGCTCGCCGCTTCGGGCCGGCGCGAGGCGGCCTGGACCGGGTGGGCCTTTGCCACCGGCTATTTCGGCCATGCGCTGACCTGGATCGTCGAGCCGTTTATGGTGGACGCTGCGCGCCACGGATGGATGGCCCCCTTTGCCTTGCTGCTGATGTCAGGCGGTTTGGCCTTGTTCTGGGCGGCTGCCTTTGCTCTTGCGGCGATGCCTTGGCGTGGGCCTGAGCGGCGCGTGCTACTGCTCGTGCTGACGCTGGGCCTGGCGGAAATGGCGCGTGGGTATGTGTTCACCGGCTTTCCCTGGGCCGGTCTGGCTCAAATCTGGGTCGATACCGATGTTGCGCTGCTGTTGGCCTGGACAGGTCCTAATGGACTCGGCTTCGCGACCCTCGCTGCGGCCTTGATCCCCGGTGTCGGGCTGGCGCGGGGGCTCGGTGGACGCGCGTTGCTCTTGCGCTGTCTCCCGCCGCTGGCGCTGGGGCTGGCGGCGCTGGCCGCAGACGCGGCGCGTCACTCGGTCGAAAGCTCGGGCAAGGTGGTGCGCTTGGTGCAACCCAACGCGCCGCAGCATCAGAAATGGGATCCAGACTGGTATCCGGTTTTTCAGGAGCGACAGATCCGCTCGACTGCAGCCGGAACGCCGCCGGATTTGGTGGTTTGGCCGGAATCGGCGCTGCCCTATTGGCTCGACGAGGCCCGACCGGTGCTGGAACGTATCGCCGCCGCCGCGCGTGGCGCGCCGGTGCTCTTGGGCGCGAACCGGGCCGATGGCCCCCGTGTCTACAACTCACTTGCAATGATTGGCGCGGGCGGGCAGGTCGAGGCCACCTATGACAAGCATCATCTGGTCCCGTTCGGTGAATATGTGCCTATGGGTGATGTGCTGGAGCGGTTCGGTATCTCGGGGTTCGCCGCTCGCAGCGGGGGGGGCTTCAGCGCAGGGCCGGGCCCAGAGGTCTTGCCGATCCCGGGCATCGGTGCTGCGCTGCCACTGATCTGCTACGAGGCGGTGTTTCCGCGATATGCCCGCAGCCCCGCCGGGCGGCCGCGTCTGCTGGTGCAGGTCACCAACGACGCCTGGTTCGGAACCTGGGCTGGTCCTTATCAGCATCTGGCACAGGCGCGGATGCGGGCCATCGAACAAGGATTGCCAATGGTTCGGGTGGCCAATACCGGCATTTCGGCAATGATCGACCCGCATGGGCGCATCACAGCCGCGTTGCCTTTGGGACATGACGGATACCTGGACGTCGAATTGCCGCAAACGCTGCCGCAAACGGTTTACGGCCGGACCGGCGATGTGCCGTTGCTGCTGGCGATGCTGGTTCTGCTCGCTGGTGCCGCGCGGATACAAGGCCGATGCATGTCGCCAAATAGCGATTGACCTTGCCATTGGCCCCGCGTATCCCGGCTTGGACCTGCCACAACGGCTTCCTGGCGTGGCGAGGGAAACCTTTAATGGAGCACTTTTCATGTCCCGACAGAACTACATCTTCACTTCGGAATCCGTCTCCGAAGGGCACCCGGACAAGGTGTGCGACCGCATTTCCGATGCGGTGCTCGACGCCTTTTTGACCGAGGAGCCCGAGGCGCGCGTCGCCTGTGAAACCTTTGCCACCACCAATCGCGTCGTGATCGGCGGCGAAGTCGGCCTGTCCGATCAGGCCAAGCTGCGCGAATACATGGGTCGGATCGACCAGATCGCCCGGGACTGCATCAAGGATATCGGCTACGAGCAGGACAAGTTCCACCACGAGACGGTGGAGATCACCAACCTGCTGCACGAACAGTCGGCCCATATCGCCCAGGGCGTCGATGCCTCGGGCAACAAGGATGAGGGCGCCGGCGATCAGGGCATCATGTTCGGCTATGCCACCACCGAGACGCCCGCACTGATGCCGGCCCCGATCCAGTACAGCCATGCCATCCTGCGCCGTCTGGCCGAGGTGCGCAAGAACGGCACCGAGCCCGCGCTTGGCCCGGACGCTAAATCGCAGCTGTCGGTGATCTACCGTAACGGCAAGCCGGTGGGTGTATCCTCGATCGTGCTGTCGACCCAGCATCTGGATGAGGCACTGACCAGCGCCGACATCCGCGCCATCGTCGAGCCCTATATTCGCGAGGTCCTGCCTGAGGGGTGGATCGGCGCCGATACCGTCTGGCACGTCAATCCGACCGGCAAGTTCGTGATCGGCGGACCCGATGGCGATGCCGGCTTGACCGGGCGCAAGATCATCGTCGACACCTATGGCGGTGCCGCGCCACATGGCGGCGGCGCCTTCTCGGGAAAGGATCCGACCAAGGTGGACCGCTCGGCCGCCTATGCCGCGCGCTATCTGGCCAAGAACGTGGTCGCCGCCGGCATGGCCGAGAAATGCACCATCCAGCTGAGCTATGCCATCGGCGTGTCGGCGCCGCTGTCGATCTATGCCGATACCCATGGCACCGGCACGGTCGCCGATGCCGAGATCGAGGCGGCAATCCCCAAGGTCATGAACCTGACCCCGCGCGGCATCCGCACCCATCTGGGTCTGAACAAGCCGATTTACGAGCGCACCGCCGCCTATGGTCATTTCGGTCGCGAGCCCGAGGCCGATGGCGGCTTCAGCTGGGAGCGCACCGATCTGGCCGAGGCGCTGAAAAAGGCGGTCTGAACCGACGCATCGTGATCGACAAGAGGGCGGCCAGTGGGCCGCCCTTTTTCGTGGATCAGGGTGTTTCCGCTTGACCCGCACGGCGTGGTTTTTCACCCTTGCCCGGACTTACCGGGAGACTTTGCATGCACCCTCTTGCCAGGCTGACGCTTATCGCCGCGCTGACACTAAGCTCTGCGCAGGGGGCACATGCCGAAGAAGACGACCCGGTGTTCCGTGTCGAGGGCGAGACCTTGGTCTATGACACCACGCGCGGTGACGAGTCGGGCGGCACCGACGATATAGAGGTGTCTCATATCGACCGGTTGCTGGCGTTGCTGCGGCAGAACCCCGAGATCCGGGTGCTGGACCTCAACAGCACCGGTGGCAGCCTGTATGCCGGGCGCGAGATGGCGCGGATCGTGCTGGATTTCGACCTCGATACCCTGGTTTCGGGCGAATGTTTCAGCTCTTGCGTGCGTATCTTTCTGGCCGGTGCCGGGCGGCGGATGCTGCTGGGCGCCAAGATCGGCTTTCATCAGACCACCTGGTCACCCCGTTCGGTCGAGGAGTATTACACCGCAAATCGCGAGGCCGATGGCTGGGAGACGCCGTTCGATTTCGTCTCGTGGGTCTATGAGGATACCCAGAGCGAGGTACATGACGATCTGGTCTATATGATCGACCGGGGTGTGGATGCGGGGTTTGCGGTGCGAACCAAGGGCGTGCGCGCGGATGACAGCTGGTACCCTTCGCGGCTGGAACTGACCCGCGCCGGGGTGCTGCGTGAACGCGCCCGCGCCGCCGAATGAGGCACAGGGCCGCGCGGCAGACCCTTGCACCGGGCGCGCGGGCGCAGTAACCCCGCGGCCATGAGCAAGACGACACCCGACCGCCCGCGCCGCAACTTCTATGGCCGCATCAAGGGCAAGACCCTGAAACCGAACCAGCGGACCTATCTGGACGAGGACCTGACGCCCCTGTCGCCGGGTCCGGTGAGCTGGCAGGACAATCCCAGCCGCCAGCCGCTGGATCTGGATGCGCTGTTCGGCGGGCGCGAGACCTGGCTGGAGATCGGGTTCGGCGGTGGTGAGCACCTGGTGCATCAGGCGGCCTCGAATCCCGGCATCGGCATCATCGGCGCCGAACCCTATATCAACGGTGTTGCGATGCTGTTGGGCAAGATCCGGGCGGCAGGCGCTGACAATGTGCGGGTGCATCCGGGCGATGTGCGCGACCTGTTCGACGTGCTGCCGGCGCAGAGCATCGCACGCGCTTTCCTGCTCTATCCCGATCCCTGGCCCAAGAAGCGGCATCATCGCCGCCGTTTCGTGACGCCCGAGCATCTGGAACCGCTGGCGCGGGTGCTGAAACCGGGTGCCATCTTTCGCGTGGCCACCGACATCCCCGACTATGTCCGCCAGACGCTGGAAGAAGTGCCGCGCGCCGGGTTCGAATGGCTGGCCGAGGCGCCCGCCGACTGGCGCCAGCCCTGGGGCGACTGGATCTCGACCCGGTATGAGCAGAAGGCGCTGCGCGAAGGCCGGGTGCCGCACTACCTGACCTTTCGCCGGTTGGAGGGCTGAGGCAAGGGGGCGCTGCCCCCCGCGCCTGCGGCGCGTCCCCCGGAGTATTTCCCGCGGAATGAAGAGGGCGGTCGCGCGCCGGTTCCCGCTGGACCCTGACGGGGCAATTGGGTAATCGCGGGGGGAGTTTTTGCGAAGGAGCGCGCATGTCCGGACACGGCACCCCCATCCCGATGACCTCGCATCCCTGTGGCCCGCTGAGCGGCGTGGCCGAGGTGCCGGGCGACAAGTCGATCTCGCACCGGGCGCTGATCCTTGGCGCGATGGCGGTGGGCGAGACCCGTATCACCGGCCTGCTTGAAGGCGAGGATGTGCTGGACACCGCCAAGGCGATGCGGGCCTTTGGCGCCGAAGTGACCCGGCACGCGGACGGATCGTGGTCGGTGCACGGGGTCGGCGTGGGTGGCTTTGCCGAGCCGGATCAGGTGATCGATTGCGGCAATTCCGGCACCGGTGTGAGGCTGATAATGGGGGCGATGGCGACCTCGCCCATCACGGCGACCTTTACCGGCGATGCCAGCCTGAACAAGCGGCCGATGGCGCGGGTCACCGATCCGCTGGCGTTGTTTGGCGCACAGGCGGTGGGTCGCGAGGGTGGCCGGCTGCCGATGACCATCGTGGGCGCCGCCGATCCGGTACCGGTGCGTTACGAGGTGCCGGTGCCGTCGGCCCAGGTGAAATCGGCCGTGTTGCTGGCCGGGCTCAACGCACCGGGTCAGACCGTGGTGATCGAGAAGGAGGCCACCCGCGACCATTCCGAGCGGATGCTGGCGGGGTTTGGCGCCGAGGTCACGGTCGAGGATACCGACGAAGGCCGGGTCATCACCCTGACCGGGCGGCCCGAGCTGAAACCGCAGGTGATCGCGGTGCCGCGCGACCCGTCCAGCGCGGCATTCCCGGTCTGCGCCGCGCTTATCACGCCGGGCTCGGACGTGCTGGTGCCGGGCATCGGGCTCAATCCGACGCGCGCGGGCCTGTTTACCACGCTGCGCGAGATGGGCGCCGATCTGACCTATGAGAACGAGCGTACCGAGGGCGGCGAGCCGGTAGCCGACCTGCGCGCGCGCTATTCGCCCGACATGAAGGGCATCACCGTGCCGCCCGAACGCGCGGCCAGCATGATCGACGAATACCCGGTTCTGTCGGTGGTGGCCGCCAATGCCCAGGGCGTGACTATGATGGGTGGCGTCAAGGAGCTGCGCGTCAAGGAAAGCGACCGCATCGACGCGATGGCGCGCGGGCTGCGGGCCAATGGCGTGACGGTCGAAGAGGGCGCCGACTGGTGGGCGGTGCATGGTCTGGGCATCGGCAAGGTGCCGGGTGGCGGCACCTGCGAGAGCTTTCTGGATCACCGGATCGCCATGTCTTTCATGGTGATGGGCATGGGGGCCATGGCGCCGGTTTCGGTTGACGATGGCAGCCCGATCGCCACCTCTTTCCCGATCTTTGAGCCGCTGATGGGCGGTCTGGGCGCCAAGCTGGAGCGGACATGACGTTTACGGTTGCAATCGACGGACCCGCCGCAGCGGGCAAGGGCACGATTTCGAAAGCTGTCGCAGCGCATTTCGGGTTCGCCCATCTCGACACCGGCCTGCTCTATCGCGCGGTGGGTCGCCGCACGTTGAAGGGTGAGGCGGCCGAGGCCGCCGCGCGCGACCTGCGGCCCGAGGATCTGGAGCGTGATGACCTGCGTACGGCCGAGGTGGCGCAGGCCGCCAGCAAGGTGGCGGTGGTCCCCGAGGTGCGCGCGGCGCTGGTCGATTTCCAGCGTGCCTTTGCCCGCCGTGCAGGCGGCGCGGTGCTGGACGGGCGCGATATCGGAACGGTGATCTGCCCCGAGGCCGAGGTGAAGCTGTTCGTTACCGCCAGCGCCGAGATACGCGCCGAACGCCGCTATCTGGAACTGGTTGGCAAGGGCCACGACACCACGCGCGAGGCGGTTCTGGCTGATGTGCGCGAACGTGACGCCCGCGATGCGGATCGCGCAACCGCGCCGATGAAACCGGCCAAGGATGCGGTGTTGTTGGATACCAGCACGATGGACATTCCCACCGCGCTGTCCGCCGCGATTGCCGAGATCGAGCGAAAGTTGCCCGCGAAGGGTTAATTCCTTCGCGGGCGGGTCGGGGCGCCGGGAAGCGCGCCCCTGAGGCCGGGATCAGAGGTCGCCCACCGCGACATGCTTGATCTTGGCCCAGTTGCCATCGGCGGTGGCGGTGGTGCCGGTCACGTCCTCAAGGAACTTGTCGCGGGTCGCGGTGTTCAGGAACAGGAACAGTTTGCCATCCGCCAGAACGTACTTGTCCGGGTCGCCGTCGAACTTCTTGCCCACGGCCACGCCGTACGAGCAGAAACCGCCGTGCTGGGGCAGGTAGCGGGCCGGTTCCGATTGGAATTCCTTGAGGTTCTCTTCGGAGGTGAAATAGTAGGATGCCCCGTCGATGGTTGCCGAGTAGTTGGCAAAGCCCTCGACCGGGTTGCCGTCGCGCACCAGGGTCACCAGGTCGACGCCATGCACGGCCAGCGGCGCGCCGCCAGCCGAGATGCCGTTCGAGACGTTGACTTCGTCCGCGGCAAAGGCGGGTGCGGCCAGCATCGGCAGCGCAGCAATCAGGGCAGTGAGTGCGAAAGTCTTCATGTTGAGATCCTTCCAGTGTGGTTTCAACCGGGCGGATCGGCCCGGTGACCAACAGATAGAGGCCGCAACGTGAACCTGTTATGGCAGATGGTCCCGAAAGATTTGCAGATCGTACAGAGATTAGAATGATCGGTATGGTGCGAGGGTGGGTTTACATAGCCGCCGCCAGGCTTGCCACGGCAACGCCCAGATAGTTGCCCACCGCATAGCCCAGGATCGCAATGGCGATGCCAGGCACAAGCAGCGCCCGGTTGCGCAGCGCGCCGCAGATCACTGGGATGAAGGGCACCGACATGATCGCGGCGCCCGAGGCCACCAGATAGGTGTCGCGGTCGATCCCGAACAGGCGGCAGAGCAGCGCGTGCAGCGCCATCGCCCCCAGCAGGATAAAGGCGAAGTAACCGCCAAGGGCCCAGTTCATCCCGGTCAGCACCGACAGATCCAGGAGGGTGGCCGAGCTGAGGCAGAAAATCAGGATCAGGTACATGCCAAGGTGAAAGCTGGTCGGGCTGGCATGCAACCGGGGAACAAAGGCGCCCAGCAGGCCGAATGTGGTGATCAGGAGGATGGTCGCGGTGCCGGACCACGCCTGTGGCAGCAGGCCGGCGAGCGCCACGGCCACCCCGACGCACAGCCCCGCCACGCCAAGGGCCAGGGCAGAGCCTGCCAGCCCCGACCGCTCGATCAGCCGTGCATATCCGCGCGCGCTGTCATCGGTGATATGGGAGGTGTTGGCCGCATGAGCGCCTTGGGAGCGGGGCACAAAGGGCGGCAGGATCAACCCGGCCAGCCGCTGGCCCACAAGTACGATGACCAGCATGTAGCCGATGGAAAACACGATGTCATAGGTCACCATGGTCAGGAACAGCGCATCGCTGGCCCCGGTCGCGGATTTGATCGCGCCCATGTTGACGCCGCTGCCGGTATAGGCGCCCACCGCCATGCCCGCGACCTGCGGCAGGTCCGCGACCCGGCCCTGAAACAGTAGCACCCCCAGCAGGCTGGCAATACAGACCGAGACCAGCGACAGCGCCATGGCCAGCCCTGCACCGCGCGCCTCGCTAAGGGCGCGGCGCAGGTTGGCGGCAAACAGGATGAGCGGCAGGGCCAGCGCCACGCTCACCTCTTGCAGCATGGTCTGCATGTCGGCAAAGGCGCTCAGGTCGAGGCTCAGCGCCAGGGCAAAACCGGTGGCAAAGGTCAGCGGCACCACGCCGATCCGGTCCAGCGCCGGTATCCGCGCCGCCAGCCAGATGATCAGCGCAGGGAGTATCAGCAGGATCAGGGCAAACAGCATCGGCGTCTCCTAATGTGTCTCGTGCCAGACCGGCCACCATTCGGTGATCGCGGTGCCGTCGAACACCGCGATATCGCCGAATTGCAGGAACAGCGCCTCGCTCTGGCGCGGGCGGAAAAACAGGAAATCACCGGGTTTCAGGGTGCTGCTTGCAGGCAGATCATACATTTCCTGATTGCTGGAATGCCCGAACAGGGGTGATCGCCGTGCGCCTGCCGGGTGACAGGGATCGGCCAGCCAGTTGCCGCCATAGATGAAACAGGCCTTTTGCGGTGACCGACCCATGAGGCGCAACACCCGGCTCAGCCCCGGCGCCATCGGGATATCGGGCCGTTCCACGGTTTTCAGCACCGGCGTGGCGATAAAGGCGGCCGGTTGCAGCGCCTCCAGCGCGGGCAGGTCGAAATCGGTCGGTTTGACCAGGGCCGAGGCCAGCGCCACCTCGGTTTCCGGCCCGCTCCCGTCATAGAGCATGAAGGTCGTGCTGCCACCGGTGTTAATGATCAGCTTGGCGGCGGCCTCTGGCCCCAGCGTCTGGACCGCCATCGCATGAAACCGGGCATAGGCCGCCCGCGCCGCACCCAAGGCGCGGCCAGGGCTGGCGATCAGGCGGGGCAGGCGGGCGATATGCGGCTCGTACCCCATCAGCCCGGTCAGGTGCAGGTTCGGATCGTCGCGCAGGTGGGTCAGGGCGGCGGTGAACTCCCCGGCACGGTCCAGCGAGAATCCGCCCCGATGCAACCCGATATCGACCTCCAGATAGATGCGCAGGCGGCGGCCCGACTGTGCCGCAAGCGCGGCATATTCCGTCAGTCGTTCCGGGCTGTCGATCAGCCAATGCACTTGGGCGTCCAGAGCGGGCGATATGCCTGCCACGGCACCCACCGGCATCGGCTTGCCGAGCAGGATATCGGCCTCTGGAAACGCCGCCGCCGTCTGCTGGACAAAGGGCAGGTGAAAGCTCATCAGCCTGTTGGTCTCCAGCCCGTCCATCACCAGCCGCAACAGGTCCGGCGCGGGCAGCGATTTTTCGACCACGCGCAGCGCCAGACCGGGCGCCGTCAACCGACGCACCGCCGCCATATTGGCGGCCAGCCGTTCGCTATCCACCACCAGCGTCGGCAGGTACCGCCCCGCCGCGACCAGTGCCGCCTGCAACTTCTGAAAATAGGCCTCAGACATCCCCGGCCCCAAACAGCGAGGCGGTATGAGGATTAAGGAACTTGCCCTGCGGATCAAGCCGCGCCCGCAGCGCGGCGAACCGGTCGAAATCGGGATAGAGCGCAGCCAGATCGAGGGCGGTCAGTGCATGCAGCTTGCCCCAATGGGGCCGCCCGCCATATGCGCGCAGGATCGGTTCAATCGTGTCAAACAGCATGTCCAGCGGTTCCGAGGCCAGCTTGTGCACCGCGACCGAGACCCGCGTGCCGTCGTTGAAGGGCGACAGCCACGCGTCGTCCTGCCCGGTGAACCGCACCTCCATCGGGAAAAAGCTCTCCTTGCGAGATTCCAGTGCCGCCACCACCGCGCGCACCGCCTCTTGCGCGCCTTGCTCGGGCAGGTGGTATTCCATCTCGTTCATCCGGGTGGCACGGGCGGTTGAGAGCAGTTTCCAGTATTCGTCGGTCGTATCCTCCAGCACCCCGTCGGCGGGCACCTCCAGTGCCACATAGGCGCCAAACGCGCGGCGCCGCAGCCATGGCCACCAGCCCAGGATATCGCGCAGATCCATGAGCGTGGCGATCCAGTCCTCGTCCTCGCTGGGCACCCGCCCGGCGATCTCTCCCTGATACAGGTCATGGGTGATCACCGCCGCATAGCCCAGATTGGGCAGCACGTAGAATTCGAAATTGCGATGGGCGGCGGCCAGATCGTGCATGCGCGCGATCGCCTCATTGGTGGGCAGGATGAAGAGCTTGCGGTTCAGCGCATAGCTGGGAACCAGTTTCAGCGTATAGCGGGTGATCACCCCCAGCGTGCCCAGCGACACCCGGCCCGCGTCGAAGAGATCCGGGTCGCTGTTGCGGGTCACGTCGCGGATGGTGCCATCGGCGGTGATCAGGCGGAACCCTGTGATACAGCCATGCAAGGCCTGCAATCCGCGCCCGGTGCCATGGGTGGCGGTGCTGAACGACCCGGCCAGGGTCTGCACGTCGATATCGGGCAGGTTGGCAAAGCCCAGACCGTGTTCAGCGGCCAGCATTGCCGCCTGCCGCAGCCGGGTCCCGGCGCCAAAGGTCGCCATCCCCGCCGCCGCATCGACCGAGATCAACCCCGAGAGCCGCCCGGTATCGAGGATCATGTCCTCGCAGGGCACCAGCGCGGAAAAGGAATGGCCCGATCCCACCGGGCGAATGCGACCCGGCCATGCGGAGATGCGGGTGGCCAGTTCCTCCTCCGAACCGGCGGAGTAAATCTGCTCCGGTGTGGCCACCTGATATCCCGACCAGTTGCGCCAAAGCTGGCGGCCCGGTGGGGCAGGGGGGATCTCGGGGCTGTAACCGGGCCGGGTGAAATCGCGGCTCAGCCAATGGGCCTGCATCGCTGCGGGCACCGCCAGCCCGGCCAGCGCGCCATAGCCCAGCAGTTTGCGCCGTGTCAGTGTCATTGTTGCCCCTCCCCGGACATGAAGGCGATCAGCGCGGCCAGTTGATCGTCCGAACAATCGAGGCACAGACCCATCGCAGGCATGTTGCCGAACCCGTTGCGCGCCGATAACAACAGGCCATGTGCTCCGCGTTCCTTTTCCCGCGCCGCCCAGGCAGGGGCAAAGCCTGTCAAAGGCGCCTGCGCTTCGACCAATGCGTGACAGGCCATGCAGGACCGCTCATAGATCGCTGCCAGTTCCGGCTCGGTCGGGCGCAGGGTCTCGGCCCGGGCTATATCGCTCGCCTCCGGTTCCGGAGGTGCCCCGTCACCGGAAAGCCACCACCAGAGCGCCGCCAGAACCAGTGCCGAGACCAAGAGGATCAACGCG
Source organism: Ruegeria alba (assembly GCF_022321465.1). Lineage (NCBI taxonomy): Bacteria > Pseudomonadati > Pseudomonadota > Alphaproteobacteria > Rhodobacterales > Roseobacteraceae > Ruegeria > Ruegeria alba. The sequence goes on from NZ_JAKOEM010000018.1 coordinate 61,318, forward strand.
CGCATCAGGTCTCCTCCGCAGGAGAGCGCCGCAGGTAGAGCGACAGATAGGCATCCAGCGCGCGGACCATCTCGTCGTGATACTGTGCCTCCAGCGCGGGCGTGGCCTGTCGCGCCATCCGGTCTTCCAGCGTCAGGGCGATCTGCACGGCGGTGGTCGCCACCACCTGCGGGTCGCCGCCGGTAAATCCGTCGAGCCCGCGCGCCCAGCGGTCGGCCAGAAAGCCCACCAGTTCCGCATTGTCGTCATCCTCGACGCTCTGCACCCCGCGCAGCGAGGCCAGCAACAACAGGAGGCCCCGATAATAGGGATGTTCGGCCATGAACACGCGGATCCCCTCCAGCGTGCGGCGGATGCGCAGCACCAGATCCGGCTCGCTCTCGGTGGCGGCAATCGTCTCCATGAAATGTTGGCGCAGGTCGCCCGCGGCGCGGGCCGACAGCTCGTCCAGCAGATCGCGCAGGGTGGGAAAGTAGCGATAGATCGAGCTGACGGGCACGCCGGCCCGCTCGGCAATCAGCGAGGTGTTCAGATCGCCCGGCGGCCGCTCGGCCAACAGCGCGGCGGCGGCGTCCAGGATATCGGCAACCCGCTGGCGCGCGCGGGCCTGTTTCGGCGTCGCGCGGGTATGCATCGGGGTGTCGGTTTCGGATGAACCCATGGCTCCGCTCTCCTCTCGTCAGAAAGCGGAAACTTTTTCCGAAAAATTTTCAACTTCTTTCGCGCCTGACGTGGCGGCAGGTGCGCGTCAGGCGAAATTGACCGAGACCGCGCCAAAGGGGCCGAAATCTGCCTCGATCCGGGCGCCGGGCGGGCATTCGACCGGGCGGATGAAGCTGCCCGACAACACGATATGCCCCGGTTCGATGCTTTGCCCGTATTGCGCCATGCGGCGGGCCAGCCAGACCACGCTTTCGACCGGATCGTTCAGCACGCCGGCGCCCAGCCCGGTCTCCTCGATCTCGCCATTGCGAAAGGTCAGCGCGCCGACCCAGCGCAAATCGAACGCGTCTGGCGCATGGCGCTGCGCCCCCAGCACCACGCCCGCATTGGCCGCATTGTCGCTGATCGTGTCGCAGACATTGCGCGCGCGTCCCGTGTCGGGATCGACCCGCAGGATGCGGGTGTCGAGGATTTCCAGCGACGGGGCGACATAGTCGGTGGCCGCCAGCACATCGTCGCGCGTCACCTCTGCCCCGCCTAGCGGCGCCTTCATCACAAAGGCGATCTCGGCCTCGACCCGGGGCTGGATGAACCGCCCCTTGGGCACCATGGCCCCATCGTCAAACGCCATGTCGTCAAACAGGATGCCGCTGTCGGGAATGTCGATGTTGAGCGCATATTGCATCGCTTTCGAGGTCAGCCCGATCTTCCACCCGATCACGTGGCGCCCGGCGGTCTGCTTATGCGCCGCCAACGCCTGTTGGATGGCATAGGCATCGTCCATGTCCATGCCCGGATAGGCCAGCGACAACAGCCCGATCTGGCGGCCGGTTTCCTCGGCCTCGATCAGCCGCGCGGCGGCATCGGCGTGCTGTTCGGGCGTCATGCCTCGTCCTCCACCCCGTTGACCAGCGTGCCGACCCCCGTGACCTCGACTTCGACCACGTCGCCGGGTTTCAGGTAGCGCGGCGGATCGAACCGCGCGCCCGCGCCGGTGGGGGTGCCGGTGACGATGATGTCGCCGGGGTTCAGGGTGGTAAAGGTCGAGATATAGGCGATCTCGTCACGCACGGAAAAGATCATGTTGGCCAGCGCATCGTCCTGCCGCACCTCGCCGTTGACCCGGGTGGTGATCCGCGCCGCGTCGATCTGGGCGCGATGGGTGAAGGGCACGATCCACGGCCCGATCGCCCCCGATCGGTCCCAGTTCTTGCCTTGTGTCACGTTGAACTTGGCGTGCCGCACCCAGTCGCGAATGGTGCCCTCGTTGCAGACGCTCAGCCCGGCGATATGGTCATAGGCATCCTCGGCCCGGATGCGCCGGCCCCCCTTGCCGATGACCACCGCCATTTCGCCCTCGTAATCCAGCGTGTGGTTTTCGGGCGGGCGGATCAGCGGCTCGCCATGTCCGACAAAGCTCGACGCGAAACGCGGAAACAGCGACATGTATTTCGGCGCGGCGCTGCCATCCTTGTATTCCGCATTGCGGTCGGGAAAATTGACGCCAACACAGATGATCTTGCCGGGGTTGGGGATGGGCGGCAGGTAGGTGAAATCGCTATGCGTCACCGCCCGACCCATCGCCGCATGGGCAAGGTCACGCAGACCGCCCGCCGCGATCACCGCGCGCAGGTCGGGCCAGTGCGGGAAATCGGGCGACAGCGCCACGAACCCCTCGTCGCGGATGATGCCGTAAAGCTCCTGCCCGTCGGCGGCAATGGTGGCGAACTTCATGCTGTTCCTCTCGTCTGGCCCGGAAATCAAACCGGGAAAATCACGTTGGTCTGACCGGTGCCGGAGGAGGGGAAATACTCGGTCACCACCTCGCAGGGCTTGTCATAGCTGTCCCAGCCAAGCGCACCGTAGAGCATGGCGGTATCGTGCATCGCCCCCTCGCCGCAGCAAAAGCGCGCATAATCGCCCAGCATCTTGAGGAAGGTCGCATGATCGCCGCGCTTCCACATCTCGAGCACATGCAGGTCCATCTGCCGGTTGAATTCGGAACTGATGGTAAAGGTGCCATTATTGGCGGCATAGTCCTTGTTGGGCCAGATCTTGTGCGACAAGGAGCCCGAGGCCACCAGCAACACCTTGCTGTCGGAGGCCTCGACCGCGGCGCGGATCGCCTCGCCCACGATGCGGCTTTCGTCGTGGTCATGCACGGTGCACCAGGCCGCGACCGACACCACCTTCATCTGGTGTTCCCGGCTCATGAACCGCATCGGCACCAGCGTGCCGTATTCCAGTTCCAGACTGTCCAGATGATGCGCCAGCGTATAGGCACCGCGCGCGCTGGCCTCTTTGGCGATGGCATCGCCCAGACCCGGATTGCCCTCGTAGTCATAGGGCATGTTCTGGATGAACTGAGGAAACTCGTTCGAGGTGAACAGCCCCTGAAACCGGCTGTTTGCGTTGATGTGGAACCCTGCATTGATCACCCAATGGGTGTCGCAGATCACCACGGTGTCGGCGCCAAGCGCGCGGGCGCGGCGGGCGATCTCCAGATGCCCGTCGATGGCCGCCTGCCGCTTGCCCTTCACTGGCCCCTCCTGCTCCGACATCAGCATGGTCGGCACATGGGTGCATTTGGCGGCGAGTACGATTTCTCCCATTCTCTCCTCCGTCACGGGATGGTCGCGCGCTTCCCGGTGAGTGGTTCAGGCGCCGAGGCGCTGGATCTTGTGCTGGCCGGTGGCAAAGCCGATATGCTTTTGCTCCATGTAGAATTCAAACGACCAGTCGCCGCCGTCGCGGCCGATGCCGCTGGCCTTGACCCCGCCAAAGGGGGTGGGCAGGTGGCGCACGTTTTCCGAGTTCACCCAGATCATCCCGGCCTCCAGCTTGTCGGTAAAGCGCAGCGCGCGGGTCAGGTCGTTGGTCCAGAGATAGCCGGTCAGCCCATAGGGCGTGTCATTGGCGATTTGCAGTGCCTCTTCTTCCGTCGAGAACGGGATCGAGGTCAGCACCGGGCCGAATATCTCTTCGCGCGCGATGCGCATGTCGTTATACGCGCCGGTGAACAGGGTGGGGCGCACGAAATAGCCTTGATCACCGACCACCTCGCCACCCGCCGCAACGGTGGCGCCGTCCTGACGGGCAATGTCGAAATAGCTGGTGACCTTGGCAAAATGCTCCTCGCCGATCAGCGGCCCGATCTCGGTCGCCGGATCCAGCGGATGGCCCACCTTGATGTTGTTCACCCGCTCGACCAGCCGCGCCTCGAATTCCTCGCGGATCGTGTCCTGCACAAGCAAGCGCGAGGACGACGTGCAGCGCTCGCCGTTGATCGAGTAGATCATGAAGATCACCGCATCCAGCGCCCGCTCGATATCGGCATCGTCGAACACGATCACCGGGTTCTTGCCGCCCAGTTCCAGGTGCACACGCTTCAGCGTGTCGGCCCCCTGTTTCACGATCATGCTGCCGGTGCGGCTTTCGCCGACAAAGGCCACGGCCTTGATCAGCGGATGTTCGGTCAACGCCTTGCCCGCATCCTCGCCAAACCCGTTGACCAGGTTCAGCACTCCGGGGGGCAGGCCCGCCTCTTCGGCGATCTCGATCAACAGCCGCGCGCTCAGCGGGCTGAGTTCGGCGGGCTTGTGCACCACGGTGCAACCGGCGGCCAGCGCAGGGGCAATCTTCCACGTGGACAGCATGAACGGCGTGTTCCACGGCGTGATCACCCCCACCGGGCCTATCGGCACGCGGGTGGTGATGTTCATCAGCGTCGGTGACTTCAGATGCTGGCCGTCGCGCGCCTGTACCACCTGATCGGCGAAATAGCGGAAATTCTCGGCCCCGCGCAGCGCCGCCTTGGACATGAAGCGCCAGGCCTGTCCGGTGTCCCAGCATTCACACAGCGCAATCTCCTCGGCCCGCGCCTCGATCCCTTCGGCGATGCGGATCAGGATCGCGCGCCGCTCGGTCGCGGGCATGTCGCGCCAGGCGGGAAAGGCCGCATGCGCGGCCCGTGCCGCCGTATCCACATCGGCGGCATCGGCCCGCGCCACCGAACAGATCACCGACTTGTCGACCGGAGACGTGCTGTCGAACCGGCCCGCGCCGCCGGGCATGTCCTGACCGCCGATCCGGTTCATCACCCCGTCGCGGCGGAATCGCTCCAGATGTCGGTCAAGGTCGGCCAGCCGTGTGGTCAGGTCGGGCATCGGGAATGTCTCCTGCGGTGAGCTTATTATTCACATGTTAATGAAAATAACGGCGCGAGTCAACCCGGCGGCAGGCGTGACACTGCTGCGCTGCGGCATTTTCGCCCGACCTGTTTCGGCAAATTTGCAAATCTGGATTGGAAAAATGCCTGTTAGCGACCAAACAACCGGGAAAATCCGACACAAATCTGCCAAGTGTGTTTGATTTCGCCGCCCCCCTCCCGTAAAGCTGCGCGCCAAGCGGGACATTATTCAAATCAGATGCCTCGGCATCATGCGAAGCTCTCAGGGTTTCCGGGTATTTGCCCGGGCCGTCCCATGAAATAGGTAGGGCCCGCGACGGGATTCGGACACGAGAAGACGTAGCGATCACATGCAGAATTTCAGATTGAAAAAGGGATTGGACCTGCCGGTGAAAGGCGCACCGGTTCAGACCATTCATCCCGGCCCGGCAATCGGCTCGGTGGCCGTTCTGGGCGCCGATTATCTGGGGCTGAAACCCCGGATGCTGGTTCAGGAAGGCGACGAGGTTCGCCGGGGCACTCCGCTCTTTTGTCATAAGGATGCGCCCGAGGCGATGATGGTGGCACCGGTGACGGGCCGTGTCGCTGCGATCAACCGGGGCGCCCGCCGGGTTCTGCAAAGCGTTGTGATCGAGGTGAGCGATGCCGCCGATCCCGGCCTTGACTTTGCCACCACCGGCAATGGCAAGACGCGTGAGGGGCTGATCGAGAAGCTCTGTGCCGCCGGTCTGTGGACCGCGTTCCGCACCCGGCCCTATTCCAAGATGCCGGTGCCGGGCGATACGCCCGACGCGATCTTTGTCACCGCGATGGACAGTGAACCGCTGGCCGCGGATGCCGCCACCATCATCGCCGACGCGGGCAGCGCCTTTGCCAGCGGTCTGGCGGCGGTGGCGCTGCTGAGCGACGGGCCGACCTGGCTGTGTCACAAGCCGGGCGATGCGATCCCGGGCGGCGATGTGGCAGGCGTATCGGTGGCCACCTTCGACGGGCCGCACCCGGCGGGCCTGGCGGGCACCCATATCCATTTCCTGGCGCCGCTCTCGTCGGAAAAATCTGTCTGGACCATCGGGTATCAGGACGTGATCGCCATTGGTCGGCTGGTGGAAACCGGCCATCTCGACCCGTCGATGGTGATTGCCCTTTCGGGACCCGCCGCGCGCGAGCCGCGCCTGATCCGCACCATCATGGGCGCCTCGACCGGCGATCTGACCACCGCCGAGATCTCGCTTGACGCGCCGGTGCGTGTCATCTCGGGCTCGATCCTGAGCGGACGGCAGGCCGAGGGGCCGTTTGGCTATCTAGGTCGGTTCGCCCGGCAGGTGACCCTGATCGAGGAAGACCGCAAGCAGCACACGATGGGGTGGATCCTGCCGATGCCGTCGAAATTCGCGGTGCAGCCGGTGCTGGGCTCTGCCTTTTCGCGCAAGCTTTACAGCTTGACCTCGAACCTGAACGGGGGCCGCCGCGCCATGGTGCCCACCGGCACGTTCGAAGAGTTGATGCCGCAGGATTATCTGCCGACGCAGCTCTTGCGCGCGCTTCTGGTGATGGATACCGACACCGCGCAGGCACTGGGCGCGCTGGAGCTGGACGAAGAGGATCTGGGCCTTGTCGGCTTTGCCTGTCCGGCGAAATACGAATACGGGCTGGCGCTGCGCGACAGCCTCTCCAAGATCGAAAAGGAGGGCTGAGCCCATGGGGTTGCGCAACTTCTTTGACCGGATCGAGCCGAATTTCACCAAGGGTGGCAAGTACGAAAAGCTGTTCCCCATCTACGAGATGGTCGAAAGCTTTATCTACACGCCCAAGACGGTGACAACGGCGGCGCCGCATGCCCGGTCTTATGTCGATATGAAGCGGATCATGACCTATGTCGTGATCGCCACCATCCCCTGCATCCTGTGGGGGATGTGGAACACCGGCTATCAGGCCAATTCGGCCATCGCCATGCTGGGGGCCGATGCGGCGACCGGCTGGCGCATTGCCATCCTCCAGGCGCTTGGCATCTCGCTGGATGCGGCCAATCCGCTGGCCAATGTGGCGCACGGGTTCCTGTATTTCCTGCCGATCTACCTGACCACGCTGATCGTCGGCGGCATCTGGGAGGTGGTTTTCGCCACCGTGCGCGGGCATGAGGTGAACGAGGGCTTTCTGGTCACCTCGATGCTTTATACCCTGATCATGCCGGCCAGCGCGCCCCTGTGGCAGGTGGCGCTTGGCATCTCGTTCGGGGTGGTGATCGGCAAGGAAGTGTTCGGCGGCACCGGCAAGAACTTTCTCAACCCCGCGCTGGTCGGGCGTGCGTTCCTGTACTTCGCCTATCCCGCCAACATGTCGGGCGACAGCGTCTGGACCCCGGTCGACGGGTTTTCCGGCGCCACCGCGCTGGCGGTGTCGGCGGCGGATGGCTATCAACAGCTGGCGGCCAATGGCATCACCTGGATGGATGCGTTCTATGGCACCATTCAGGGCAGTTTTGGGGAAACCTCGACGCTCGCCTGCCTGATCGGGCTTGCCTTCCTGCTGATGACGAAAATCGCCAACTGGCGCCTGATCGTGGGCTGCATGGCGGGCATGATCGGCTTTTCGCTGCTGCTCAATGTCATTGGCTCGGACAGCAACCCGATGTTCGCCATGCCCTGGTATTGGCACCTGGTGCTGGGCGGCTATGCCTTTGGCCTCGCCTTCATGGTGACCGAGCCGGTTTCGGCCAGCCACACCAATACCGGCCGCGTGATCTATGGAGCGCTGATCGGGGTGATGGTGGTGCTGATCCGCGTGATCAACCCAGCCTTCCCCGAGGGGATGATGCTGGCCATCCTGTTCGGCAACGTCTTTGCGCCGCTGATCGACTATTTCGTCGTGCAGGCCAATATCAAACGGAGGGCGCGCCGCCATGTCTGAGACCGAGAGCAAGGGCGTGATCGCCCGTTTCCTCGCCGCGCCGCCGGATTCGGTGGGCAAGACCATCTTTGTCGCCGTGGCCGTCTGTCTTGTCGCCTCGATGATCGTGTCCTCGGCCGCCGTCGCCCTGCGCCCGGTGCAGGAGGTCAACAAGCTCAAGGACAAGCAGATGAACATTCTGCAGGTCGCGGGGCTGTTCGAGCCCGGTCAGAACGTGGCCGAGGCCTTCAAGGCGTTCGAACCGCAGGTGCTGGAACTGGCCACCGGCCAGTTTACCGACCAGTTCGACGCGGCCACATTCGATGACAAGGCCGCTGCCAACGATGCCGAGCTGAGCCGTGCGTTGACCGACGATCCCGCCGGGATCGGCCGTCAGGCGCTTTACCGCACCGTCTATCTGCTGCGGGACGAGGCCGGTGGTATCGACAAGGTGATCCTGCCGATCCACGGCTATGGCCTGTGGTCGACGCTTTATGGTTTCATCGCGGTCGAAGAGAACGGCAACGACATCTTTGGCCTGCAATTCTATCAGCATGGCGAAACGCCGGGCCTGGGCGCCGAGGTGGACAACCCGCGCTGGAAGGCGATGTGGAACGGCAAGAAGCTGCGCGACGATGCGGGTGAACTGCAGATCACCGTCGCCAAATCGCAGCCCGCCGCCGGTGCCGATTTCTATGTCGACGCGCTGGCTGGCGCCACGCTGACCTCGGTCGGGGTGGATAACCTGGTGCGGTTCTGGATGGGCGAGCAAGGCTATGCGCCCTTCCTCGAGGCCCTGAAAGCGGGAGAGATCTGATGAGCCAGACCAAGAAAGAACTGCTGGTCGATCCGCTGGTCGACAACAACCCGATCACGCTTCAGGTGCTGGGCATCTGCTCGGCGCTGGCGGTCACCTCGTCGCTGCAGGTTGCCTTTGTCATGGCGCTGGCGGTGACCTTCGTGACGGCGTTTTCCTCCTTCTTCATCTCGATCCTGCGCAACCAGATCCCCAGCTCGATCCGGATCATCGTGCAGATGGTGATCATCGCCAGCCTCGTGATCCTGGTCGACCAGATCCTCAAGGCCTATGCCTTTGAAATCTCGAAAACCCTGTCGGTCTTTGTGGGCCTCATCATCACCAACTGCATCGTGATGGGCCGGGCCGAGGCGTTTGCGATGAAAAACCCGCCGGTCGCCTCGTTCATCGACGGTGTCGGCAACGGGCTGGGATATGGCCTGATCCTGATGCTGGTGGGCGTGATCCGCGAGCTGTTCGGCTCGGGCAGCCTGTTTGGCGTGACCATCCTGCAAACCGTCAACAATGGCGGCTGGTATGTGCCCAACGGGCTGCTGCTGCTGCCGCCCTCGGCGTTTTTCGTGATCGGCCTGTTGATCTGGGCCTTCCGTACCTGGAAGCCCAAGCAGGTCGAGGAACGTGAGTTCAAGATCCAGTCGGTGGAGGCGCATTGATGGAAGGGCTGATTTCCCTCGCGGTCAAGGCCGTATTCGTCGAGAACCTGGCGCTCAGCTTCTTTCTCGGCATGTGTACCTTCATCGCGGTGTCCAAGAAGATCTCGACCGCACTGGGCCTGGGTATCTCGGTCATGGTGGTGCAGGCGATCACAGTGCCGGCCAACAACCTGCTGCTGAATACGCTCTTGAAACCCGGCGCGCTGGCCTGGGCGGGCTTTCCGGATGTGGACCTGACCTTTCTCGGTCTGATCTCGTATATCGGGGTGATCGCCGCGATGGTGCAGATCCTCGAGATGATCCTCGATAAGTACTTCCCGCCGCTCTACAACGCGCTTGGCATCTTCCTGCCGCTGATCACGGTGAACTGCGCCATCCTGGGTGGTTCGCTGTTCATGGTGGAGCGGGATTACAACTTTGCCGAGGCAACGACCTATGGCCTGTCCTCGGGCTTTGGTTGGGCGCTGGCCATCACCGCGATGGCGGGTGTGCGCGAGAAGCTGAAATATTCCGACGTGCCGGACGGGCTTCAGGGTCTGGGCATCACCTTCATCACCGCGGGGCTGATGGCGATGGCCTTCATGTCCTTCTCGGGCGTCAAACTGTAAGGGGGCGGACAGATGGAAACCTTTTCGCTGGGCGTCGTCCTCTTTACCCTGATCGTGATCGCGCTGGTTACCGTGATCCTGATGGCCCGCTCGCGGCTGGTCTCGACCGGCAATGTCAACATCACCATCAACGGCGAGAAAACCATCTCGGTCCCCGCCGGTGGCAAGCTGTTGCAGACGCTGGCGGCTGAAAAGCTGTTTGTGCCCTCGGCCTGCGGCGGCGGCGGCACCTGCGCGCAATGCCGGGTCAAAGTGCATTCCGGCGGCGGCTCGATCCTGCCGACCGAGGAAAGCCATATCACCAAGCGCGAGGCCGCCTGTGGTGACCGCCTGTCCTGTCAGGTCGCGGTCAAGCAGGACATGGATATCGAGGTGCCGGAGGAAGTGTTCGGCGTCAAGAAATGGCGCTGCAAGGTGCGCTCGAACGACAACGTCGCCACCTTTATCAAGGCGCTGGTGCTGGAACTGCCCGAGGGCGAGAACGTCAATTTCCGCGCCGGCGGCTATATCCAGATCGAGGCCCCCGCGCACCAGCTATCCTATACCGATTTCGATGTTCAGGACGAGTATCGCGAGGACTGGGACCGCTTCAATCTGTGGCAGTACAAATCCGTCGTCGACGAGCCGGTCGAGCGCGCTTATTCGATGGCGAACTACCCCGAGGAGAAGGGCATCATCATGCTCAACGTCCGGGTCGCCTCGCCGCCACCGGGCAGCAGCGACATTCCGGCGGGCAAGATGTCGTCCTACATCTTCAACCTGAAACCGGGGGATGAGGTCACCATCTCGGGCCCCTTCGGCGAGTTCTTTGCCCGCGATACCGACAAGGAAATGGTGTTCATCGGCGGTGGCGCCGGCATGGCGCCGATGCGCAGCCATATCTTCGACCAGCTGAAGCGGCTGAAGAGCAAGCGCAAGATCTCGTTCTGGTACGGCGCACGGTCCAAGAAAGAGATGTTCTTTGTCGAAGATTTCGACATGCTGGCCGCCGAGAACCCGAATTTCGAATGGCATGTGGCCCTGTCGGATGCGCAGCCCGAGGATGACTGGAAAGGGTATACCGGCTTCATCCACAACGTGCTGTTCGAAGAGTATCTCAAGAACCACCCCGCGCCCGAGGATTGCGAGTTCTACATGTGCGGACCGCCGATCATGAACCAGTCGGTGATCAACATGCTGCTGGATCTGGGCGTGGATCGCGAAGACATCATGCTCGACGATTTCGGGGGATGAACAAGATACACCGGTGCCGACAGGTACCGGTGTCTTCGTTTCCATCACCAAGATTATTCGACGAATAATCTTGGGAGAAAATTCGTAGAATTTTCTTGGGCGCCGCCCTAGCCGACGATCATCTGTTTCATTTTCAGCGCCTCGTATTCAAGCTCGCGCAGGCGGAAATTCACCACATCGCCTATGGTCACCATGCCGCAGAGCTTGCCGTCGCGCAGCACCGGCAGGTGACGGAACCGGCCTTCGGTCATCCGTTTCAGCACTGCGTTCAGCGTTTCGTCCGGCGCACAGGTCTGGACCTCGCGTGTCATCAACCCCTCGACCTGTTGCGGCAGCGTCTGGCCCGGCGTGTCCGCCATGCGGCGCACGATATCGCGTTCGGACAGGATACCCACCAGGGCGCCGTTCTGGTCGGTCACCAGCACCGCCCCGATCCGCTTGTCCTTCAACACGTTGACGACCTGCCCGATCGTGTCGCCCGGCCGAACCGAGAACACCGCGTCGCCCTTGCCGCCGAGCAGATCGGCAACGGTCGATTGCGACTGTGCCAGGTTCGAACTGGCCGACTGGCTATAGGTCGTCTTGTCGGCCTTGTCGCCACGGGTCGGGGCCTGATATGAGGATGGGGCCATGGGCTGGGTCTCCTGCTTTCTTGTTGCGGGTCAGCCCATCTTACCCCGGCATCCCGATCCGCAAAGGGCCAATCGGCCGCAGCCAGGACAAAACCGCAGCCAGCCCATGTTCGACACCCTGTACCTGACCCCGGCCAGCGCGGCGCTGATCTTCTTTGTGGTGGTGGTCTGTGGCCATGGCTACCGCAAGAGCTGGAAGGCCGAGCCGCCCGTTCCGCGCTGGCATCTCTGGGCCTATGGGGTGCCGGCGGCAATCGGCCTTCTGACGCTGGCCTTCCTGCCGCTCAAGGGCTGAGCCGGTTTGACTCCACCGCGCCGCTGGCCTATGCCGCAGCAGCGAAATATCCGAGGTTGGCCCATGTCCCGTTGGCTTGCACTGCCCGTTGCCCTCATGCTGTCCGGCTGTCTTTTCGATGCCGAGCCGGAGGTGGTGAAACTCTCTGGCGACACGATGGGAACGACCTATCATATCACGGCCATCGGCGAAGACCTGGACCCCGAAGCGCTGGGGGCCGCGGTCGAGGCGACATTGGCCGACGTCAATGCCAAGATGTCGAACTGGGATCCGAAATCCGAAGTTTCGACCTTCTCGGCCCGCGCGGACACGGCGCCGATGCAGGTCTCGCCGGAATTCGTCACAGTGATCGGGGCCGCAAACGAGGTTCATGAAAAATCGGGGGGCAAGTTCGACATCACGCTGGGCCCGCTGATCGAGCTTTGGGGTTTTGGCCCGCGCAAGCCCGAGGATCCGATCCCTTCGGATTCCGAGATTACCGCTGCGCTTGAGGGCGTTGGACAGGCAAGGCTGCTGACGCTGGACCAAGCCACCAGCACGCTGGCCAAGGCGCGGCCCGAGACAGGTATCAACCTGAGCGCAATCGCCAAGGGATACGGTGTCGATGCGGTGGCCGAGACGTTGCGCGGGTTCGAGATCGACGACTACATGGTCGAGATCGGCGGCGATCTGGTGACACGCGGCAAGAACGACAAGGGCGAGGCCTGGCGCATCGGCATCGAGCGGCCCGACCATGGCGCGCAGAGCGTGCAACTGGTGGTACCTGTCAGTGATTACGGCATGGCCACCTCGGGCGATTATCGCAACTATTTCGAGCATGAGGGCCAGCGCTATTCCCACATTCTCGATCCGGTAACCGGGCGCCCGGTCACCCATCGCACCACCTCGGTCACCGTGATTGCCGACAGCGCCATGATGGCCGATGCCTGGGCCACCGCGATGCTGGTTCTGGGGCTGGACCAGGGGCTGAAGGTCGCAGAGGCGCATAAACTTGCCGTGTTCTTCATCGAAAGGGATGCGCAGGGCGGCGCCGAGGCTTATATGACGGCGCAGAGCAGCGCATTCGCCGATCTGCTCAACGCCGCCGACTGACACCGCGAAAGGGTTTCGCCATGACGACCTTCCTGCTGGCCTTCTTTCTGCTGATGATTGTCGTGCTGGGAATGTCTCTGGGCGTGATGCTTATGGGCAAGCGGATCAAGGGCAGTTGCGGTGGGCTCAACGCGATCTCGGGGGCGGACCGCTGCGTCGTCTGCTCCAAGGAGATCGATCCCGACAGCCCGCTGCGTGAGCGGCTTCAATGCCCGCGCGCCCGCAAGATGGCAGAGCAGCTAGAAGCGCAAAAGGGCAGCTAATCCTCATCTAATCCTGCTTTTGGCTGTTCAAGGTATACGGTCATAGACGGGTTTATACCAGCGAGAGCCCTTGCGCTGGTGCTGTTCCGTCTCGCGCTGTTTTATCCGTTCAACCGGTCAAGCCGAGCCTGAACCGAAAGGCCGTGCGCCTCGAGGCTTTCCGAACGCGCCAACTGCGCCGCCGCCGGGCCGATGGCGCGCAGTGCCTCGGGGGTCATGCGCGACAGGGTGGTGCGCTTGAGGAAGTCCATCACGCTCAAGCCGGAAGAGAACCGGGCCGAGCGCGCGGTGGGCAGCACGTGGTTCGGGCCACCCACGTAATCGCCGATCGCCTCGGGCGTATACTGGCCCAGGAAGATGGCGCCGGCATGCACGGTTTTGGCCGCCAGCGCCTCGGGATCGGCGACGCACAGCTCCAGATGTTCCGGTGCGATCCGGTTCGACAGCGCCGCCGCCTCGTCCAAGTCCGAAACAGTGATGACGGCGCCGAAATCGCGCCAGCTGACCCCGGCGATGGCGCGGCGTTCCAGTGTCTCCAGCCGCTTGTCCACCGCATCGGCCACCGCCCGGCCAAAACCGGCGTCATCGGTGATAAGGATCGACTGGGCGCTCTCGTCATGTTCCGCCTGAGAGAGGAGATCGAGCGCGATCCAGTCGGGGTCGTTATCGCGGTCTGCAATTACCAGAATCTCGGAAGGGCCGGCGATCATGTCTATGCCCACCTTGCCGAACACCCGCCGCTTGGCCGCTGCAACAAAGGCGTTGCCGGGGCCGGTGATCTTGTCGACAGGCGCGATGGTATCGGTGCCATAGGCGAGCGCGGCAATCGCCTGCGCGCCGCCGATGCGATAGACCTCGTCAACGCCCGAGATCTGTGCGGCCAGCAGGACCAGCGGGTTGACCTGGCCATCCGGCGTGGGCACGGCGATGGCCAAACGGCCCACGCCCGCCACCTTGGCCGGGATCGCATTCATCAGCACCGACGAAGGGTAGGAGGCCAAACCACCCGGCACGTAAAGCCCTGCCGCCGAGACCGCCGACCAGCGCCAACCAAGCCGCGCGCCAGTGTCGTCGGTCCAGTCCGCGTCCTGTGGCATCTGCCGTTCGTGATAGGCCCGGATGCGCGCGGCGGCCAGTTCCAGCGCGGCGCGTTCGGGGGCAGGCACCTCTTCGAGAGCCTGTGCGATCTCTTCGGCAGAGAACCGCAGCGTCTGTGGTGTCAGCGTGATACGGTCGAACCGCTCGGTCAGCTCGATCACCGCCGCGTCGCCACGGGTCCGCACATCGGCAATGATGTCCGCCACCACCGCATCGACATCCGGGCTGTCCTCGCGCTTGGCACCCAGGAGGGCGGCAAAGGCGGTCTCGAAATCGGGCTGACGGCTGTCGAGGAACTGGGGCATCGGGCTCTCCTTTGGCGCTGACATAACCGGACTGTCCGTCCGCCTCAAGCGTCACACGCTGCGGCGCGGCAGCGCGCGGTGGGTTCAGTCGCCGAGAGCGTTCAGCAGGCGAGTGTCTTGGTCATCGGATGACCCAGTATCCAGCGGCCTTGCCGGGCTGGGCCATCGGCCTGCCAGCCACGCGACAGGTAGAAATCGCGCGCAGTGGCCGTGCTGGTCAAAACCCCGCGCGTGATGCCCTGATCTCTCAACCGCGCCTCCATCCCGGCCAGCAGGGCCGCACTGGCCCCCTGACCGCGACAGGCGGGATCGACATAGTTGAGCGTGATGCGCCCGGTACCAGCGCCCCGGTCGATCTCGGCCAATGCGCCTACGGCCGCAATCTGACCAGCGCGGATGAGCAGCCAGAACTCCCAACCCTCTGCCATCATCTGCGCGCGCAGCGCCTGCGGCGTCTTGTTGGCGCACCAGCGCGCAATCGCCTCGGCATTGCCGCCATGATCGGCAGTGCATAGCTGGCTGATCGAACGGGTCAGCACCCGCGACATGTCGAAAAGGTCAAAGGGGGTGGCCCGGCGCAACAGCTCGCCCCCGGTGCCGGCGGGGGAAAAGGCCTGCGATATCCCCCGCTTGTTCTGCATCAGTCCGAGTGATGCGGGGCCCGGCGCGAGGGGGCCAGATAGGGCCGGGTCACGTCCTTGAGCGTGACATCCACCGCCTCGACCATCAGCCGGATGGCGCCATCGCCCGCCAGCGTCAGGAGGAGCTGCCCGGCGCCATCAGTGTCCGGCTCGAATGTCACGGACAGCAGCGACAGAACGGTATCGGTGTCGGACCGGTCGATACCCTGACTGGCAACGCCCAGCACGCTGTCGATCACCAGCAGCGACTGCACCCGCTCGTACCCGCGCCCACGCTTGTCGGCGGCGGCGCGATCCTCCCACCGGAACCGGTTCAGCAGCAGGGCAAACCGGCGCGAGCCGGGGCGCCAGGACATTTCGGTGATCGGAAACACCGCGTCCTGTACCAGCGTCGAGATGATCTTGAGGTCCTCGCCATCCTCGGCGCCCAGGTTCAGCGGCGCCTCGCGCCCGTCCTTGAATGTTGCGTCCGACATCAGCCTTTGATCCGTTCGATTTTGGCGCCCACCGCTTCGAGCTTTTGCACCACATGCTCATATCCGCGGTCTAGATGATAGACCCGGCTGACCAGGGTTTCCCCTTCGGCGGCCAGCCCCGCCAGGATCAGCGACACGCTGGCGCGCAGGTCGGTGGCCATCACCGGCGCCCCCTTCAGCCGTTCAACCCCGCGCACGGTAGCTGTCCCGCCATGTACCTCGATCCGGGCGCCCATGCGGGTCAGTTCGGGCGCATGCATGAACCGGTTCTCAAAGATCTTCTCCTCCAGCACGCTGGTGCCTTCGGCCGTACACAAGAGCGCCATCATCTGGGCCTGCAAGTCGGTGGGAAACCCTGGGAAAGGCTCGGTGGTGACATCGACGGCCGAGACGCGGCCATTGCGGCGGCTGACCTTGAGGCCCTTGTCGGTCTCTGCAACGTCGATACCGGCGGCGTCCAGCTTTTCTACAAAGGCACCGATCAGGTCGAGCCTGCCCCCCAACAGCTCGACTTCTCCGCCGCAAATGGCGGGGGCCAGCATATAGGTGCCCAGTTCGATCCGGTCGGTCACCACCTGGTGAGTGGCCCCATGCAGCCGGTCGACGCCCTGGATTTCGATGGTCGAGGTGCCCTCACCCGCGATCTGCGCGCCCATCGCGCGCAGGCAGTGCACCAGGTCCACGATTTCGGGTTCGCGCGCGGCGTTCTTGAGTACAGTGGTGCCCTTGGCCAGCGTGGCGGCCATCACCATGTTCTCGGTCGCGCCGACCGAGGCAAAGCGCATCTCGTGTACCGCTCCTTTCAGCCCGCCGGGCGCCTTGGCGTGCAGATAGCCGTCGCGCAACTCGATCTCGGCCCCCAGCGCCGCGAGCGCCTCGATATGCAGATCCATCGGCCGGGCGCCGATGGCACAGCCACCCGGCAGCGAAACCACGGCCTGGCCCAGCCGCGCAAGCATCGGCCCCAGCACCAGATTCGAAGCGCGCATCTTGCGCACGATATCGTAATCGGCGGTGTGACTGGTCAGGTCGTGGCTCGACATCGCCAGCACCTTGCCGTCCTGCAGCGACGACACCTCGGCCCCCAGCGACTGCAACAGCAGCGTCATCGTCTTGATATCCGAGAGGCGCGGCGCGTTGGTCAGCGTCAGCGGTTCGTCGCTGAGCAGCGTAGCGGGCATCAATGCGAGGCAGGCATTCTTGGCCCCTGCAATCGGAATCTGGCCATTCAGCGGCCCATTGCCGGTAACGAGAATCGAATCCATCTGCTCTTAACCTTTTTTGTTTTGGTCCGCACCGACCTGGGCGGTTCGTGCCTTGGCCTGCGCCTTGCGCCGGGCCAGATTGGCCTTGAGCGCGGCCTTGAGCCTGTCCTCGCGGCCAGCGGGTGCGGATTTGCTTTTCGAAGGGTTTTTTTGCTCTGCCATGACCTTTCTCTACAGGAGGCGAAAAAAACCGTCCAGATGCCCTTGCGCCGCGTTTCGTTTGAGTCTAATCACCCGCTCACCGCGACGCTGCGAGCCCGGATATGGAGATGGCCGCGTCGGCACAGTGAGTTACCTTGGCTCAGGGGAATGACATTCCCTAGTCATGGGCAGGCTCAAAGTTGTGAAGGTGTTGAAATAGAGGGTTCATTCAGAGCCCGCTTGAAACGGTGTAACGCCGGGGATAGCAATCTGAAGAAAGGTGTGCTGCTGTAGCTCAGTGGTAGAGCACTCCCTTGGTAAGGGAGAGGTCGACAGTTCAATCCTGTCCAGCAGCACCAGAAACTCCTGAAAACAAACGAAAAATCCACTCTCTTAAACGGATTTGTCTACCCATCCAGCAATGCTGGATAAGTGCTGGATGGGTGTTCCTGATTTGGTCCCGTGTCTGCTTGTCTGGGGGCGCAGACCTACGGCGATTTTTCTCTCTTCGGACTAATCACCGCGTTCGCAAATGTTGCCGCCACCGTGCTGGACGAAAGGGTTTGCATCGCGCGCCTCCTGGACGCCGAGCACACTTCTTCGATTGCCTGAGCACCGTGTCATCGCCGATCCCAAGGCCCAAACGGTGCAAGAGCCGCGCAGCAGACCGCCCGCCGGTCGCATGCCCAAGATGGCCGACAATCCCCCCGACACGTGAGGTGCGCCGCGGATAGGGGCGTGCAATCGAGGCGATCTGGTTAGAGAAAGCCCGGCGCGGGCAAACGGGCGGAAAACGTCGCAACGGCAAACCACAAGATCAACCATTACCTTGTCTCCATGCGCGGAATAATCTTTGAGACACCGACGCTGCCAGCCGTGACGGTGTTGTGAATGCTATCCATAGTCTGGGCAGATGCCGTTTGGTGCGAAACTGCCCGCTACAATCCACCCGCTAGATTCGCTTTGCGCAACGCTTTGAACCGAAACATCGCCTCCGGGCAACCTGTGCCTCTTCGAAATCATGACTATCCCTTACGATTTTTCAAATATCAGGTTAGTGTCGCCACACAAATTGAGGATGGTCCGGTGAAAGGCCAAAAGGATACGCGTGTTATCGTGAAGCGATTGGATACGAATGCAGCGACCGTTAGACGCCCAATGATCTCGAAGTCCCGGGGCGGATACCCGGCTGCAAGCTCAGTCTGACGCTTTGGTATGGCTGCCCAACAAGATCGACCTGGCTCTTGGGTCCAGTTTCGCCGAATTGATGTCGTAGCGACCGACCTTACGCATCACATCTCTCAATGAGTCAAATTCGTCTAGATAGCGCCATACGATGGGCGAGGTGAAGGGGGTGCGCTGGCGGCTTGTGATGCCGAAGGTGGTGCCGCGCAGGTACTGCAGTTGACCGCGACCGACCGGGTAAAGGACTGTCTCGACCAAAGCGTCCCGGGCCAGTGACTGGTACTCCAAAACAAAGATCCTATTCCCCAGCATCGCAACCCGACCCTCATATTTTGACAGATAGAGACTGCCGTCGTCAGGGTCGACCGAGCGTTCGAAAGATCGGGAGCGCACCATGCCATCGAATTCATCCAAGCGAACAATCGCGCAGATGATCGAGTTCTCCCATGTTTCAGTAAGAAAGTAGCTCAAATAATAGCCCAGATAACGACGAAGCGGGATAGTCTGACCGCGGAAGGCCGCGTCGAACCCGCCTCTTTGTTGACTGCCCCGTTGCGGACCCGCCAGTTTACCCGCAACCGAGGGGTGGCATTCGAATTCGTCGATCGGCAGGTGAAACTCGGCCGGACGCACGCCGAAATGTGTGGCGATCTTGCGCAAGTTGGCCGGTGAGGGACGTGCTGCGCCGCTGAGATACTTGCTGAACTGTTGCCGGTTGACGCCGATCTGTCGGCAGATGGCCGAGACCGAGGATTCGGTCGAGCACAAGAGCTTCAAGTTTGTCGCAAAATCATCTTCCATCGGCACGCCCGTCCACGCGTATTCCGATCCAGATTAGTTTGCGACATGAAGTCAGAATAGCATAAAATCGCATACACATGCTAAAGCTTGCTAAATTGCTGAAAAGCAGCACCTCAGATGAACTCCGTGACAACAAATGCGTCGGGTAGGCGCTTACTCAGTCAGGGAGACAATCAATGACCACACCCAATATCTCATGGACCAGAATCGGCCTGCCGCGTCGGTCTTTCCTGAAGGGCGCGACCGCGCTTGGAGGCCTGGCGGCTACGGGCCTGATGCTGCCACGCCCGGCCCATGCGGCAGAGGGTACGCTAAAGACGCGCACCTATGCCGACATCCGGTCGATGGACCCGGCGTTCAGCCAGGGCGTCGTGGATGAGGAAATCCAAGCCGCGATCTACAACAAGTTGATCCAGTATAATCCGGGCCGCCAATGGGGGTGGCAGCTGGACGCGGCGGACATGATCGAACAGGTCGACGACACGCACATCAACTTCGCGCTCAAGGACACGATCGGCTTCACGAATGGCTTTGGCGCGATGACGGCCGAAGATGTGAAATTCTCATTCGAGCGGATCATCGACGACACGCTTGAATCGACCAACAAGCCAGACTGGGGCCCTCTGGACCATGTCGAGGTGACGGGAGAGCGGACCGGAACAATCGTTCTGAAGAACGCGTTTCAGCCGCTGTGGTCGATTACGCTGCCCTATATCGCGGGAAACATCGTGTCGAAAGCGGCGTTTGAAAGCGTCGGCGGCAAGATAGACACCCAGCCGGTGGCAACTTCCGGCCCCTATCTGCACGCTGGATGGGAACAGAAGCAGAAGACCACCTTGCGCCGCAACCCTGACTGGCAGGGCGAACCGGCTGCCTTTGACGAGATCCAGATCTACCACATCGATGACGAGAAAGCGGCAGAGATCGCCTTTGAAGCAGGCGAGATCGACTTCACCCGCGTCAGTCTGGATTCGGTAGAACGTCTGAAGTCGTCGCCGATCGAAGGCACAACCCTCGACGAGTATCCATCGCTCTATTACGTCTGGGTCGGCATGAACCTCGACAACCCGAAGATGGCCAATCCGAAGCTGCGGCAGGCGATCCAGTATGCCATTGACGTGCCAACAATCATGGCGGCAGCCTATTTCGGCGCGGCGGAGCCGTCGACAGGGATCATCGCGCCGGGCCTGCCGGGCCATCGCGAGACCTCGCTGACGGGTGCTGCCGCCAATTTGGAGAAAGCGCAGGCGCTGATGGCGGAGTCCGGCGAGGGCAACGTATCGCTGACCATAAGTGTCCTGAACAAATCCGCGAACGTCACCGCGGCGCAGATCATTCAGGCCAACCTGGCCGCCATCGGCATCACGCTGGAGATAAGCCTCCATGAAGGCGCGACCTTCTGGGAACTCGGAAGCGACGCCAACGTCGAAATGGTCCTGAACCGCTACTCCATGACGCCGGACCCCTACTACGCGACGTCCTGGTTCATCAGCGAACAGGCCGGCATCTGGAACTGGGAGCGTTTCAAGAACGAGGAGTTCGACGCTCTGCACCTGACCGCACAATCCGAGGCCGATCCGGTCAAGCGGGCTGAGATGTATGTCCGCGCACAGGACCTGATGGAAGAAAGCGGTGCCTACAAGTTCCTGACCCATGAAGCGACGCCGGTGATCTACCGAAACAGCATCGTTCCGGCGCTGCGCCCGGATGGCCTGCCACTCTACCGATACTTCGGCGCGGCCTGAGGTTCCTCCCTGAACCTACGGGGCGCGGCTCAACACCGCGCCCCCCTTTTCAAGACAGGGAGACAGGTAGGCAATGTTGTCATACGTCATCAAAAGGATCGGTCTGGCGGCAGTCATCACGGTTCTGGCCGTAAGCGCGCTGTTCCTGATCGTGCACATGATCCCCGGCGATCCGGTGTCGACTATGCTGGGGCCCCGCGCGACCCCGGAAATGCGCGCGGCGCTCGAGGCACGGATGGGGCTCGACAAGCCGCTGATCGCTCAAATCGGCCTTTTCTTCGCAAACATGCTGCGGGGCGATCTGGGCATGGACGTGTTTTCCAACCGTCCGGTGACGGATATCGTGTTGAATCAGGTGCCCTATACGTTGACGCTGATCCTGGTTTCCATCAGCTGGTCGGCGGTTTTGGGTATTGCGCTTGGCTGCTACTCTGCCGTGAACCGTAATTCCCTCGGCGACCGCTTGACCGGAATCCTCTCCGTTTCGGTCATTGCGGTTCCGGCCTTTGTCGTCGCGCTCTATTCGCTGCTGATCTTTGCGGTGAAGCTTCAATGGTTTCCGGCTATCGGGGCGGGCGACGCTGGCGACTGGGGCGATCAATTGCATCACCTCGTCCTGCCAAGCCTGGCCATAGGTCTCAGCTGGGTCGGCTATATTGCACGGCTCGTACGGGCCTCGATGCTGGAAGTGCTGGGCGAGGGGCATATCCGCACCGCGCGCGCTTTCGGCTTGCCAGAAAGACGGATTGTCTTTGGCTACGGGCTGCGCCTTGCCATCCTGCCCACCGTGACTGTGATCGGGGTCGGCATGGGCTTCCTGCTGTCAGCGGCGGTCTTCACCGAGATCGTCTTTTCCCGCCCTGGTCTGGGCAAGCTGGTGATCGACAGCATCACCACCCGTAATTACCCGGTGGTCATGGGTTCGGTCCTGTTTTCCACTCTGATCTTCGTCGCCTCGACCACGCTGGCCGACATCATCAACGCCATTCTGGATCCCCGGATCCGTGCCGGCAAGTGAGGGCCCAACCATGACCGACTTGACCGTGCCAAAGCCCCGTTCCGAACTGGGAGAGATCGTCTACCACCTTGTGCGCGATCCGCTAGGGCTCACGGGGCTTGTGATCGTGCTGCTGATATTGGCGTCTGCGCTCTTTGCCCCTTGGATCGCACCCTATGATCCCATCGCGCTCAATGTGCCGGACCGACTGCAAGGCCCCGGATCTGCGCATCTACTCGGGACGGACCAGCTTGGCCGCGATACGTTTTCACGGGTGATCTGGGGCGGACGCGTGGCGCTTCAGGTGGCGCTTCCGACGATCGGAGGGGCGATCCTCATCGGTCTGCTATTGGGAATGATCGCAGGATACGGACCGAAATGGATCGACAACCTGATCGTGCTCCTGTTCGACACGGTCCGATCCTTCCCTACGGTCATGTTCGCTCTGGCCGTGGTGG
The DNA here is from genome assembly GCF_022321465.1 of Ruegeria alba. Lineage (NCBI taxonomy): Bacteria > Pseudomonadati > Pseudomonadota > Alphaproteobacteria > Rhodobacterales > Roseobacteraceae > Ruegeria > Ruegeria alba. The sequence goes on from NZ_JAKOEM010000018.1 coordinate 83,761, forward strand.
CGCTGGTCGGGCCCAGCCTGAACACGGTGATCGTCGTGATCATGGTGACGTCGGTTCCCACTTATGGGCGGGTCGTCCGGACGTTGACGCAATCGCTGAAAGAGGCCGAGTTCATCACCGCCGAGAAATCGCTTGGCGCGTCCACCCCCCGGATCATGACGGTTCATATCCTGCCCAACGTGCTGGGGCCGCTCGCGGTGCTGGCGGCAATGGATATTCCAACCGTCGTGGGATTGGAGGCCGGCCTTTCGTTCCTTGGCATGGGGGTCAAACCGCCGACGCCGTCCTGGGGCTCGCTTCTGAACGATGGCTACAACCTGATCCGCAACACGCCGTGGCTGATCATTGCGGGGGGCATTCCACTGATCCTGACAACAATAGGGTTCACCTTTCTGGGCGAGGCGCTGCGGGATGTGGTCGATCCGAAACTGCGCGGCAAGGGAGGCAAATGATGGCCGTTCTTGATATCCAGAAGCTATCGGTCAGCTATGCCACCCCGCGCGGAGAACTGAAGGCACTGCGCGACGTCTCCATAACCGTGCCGGATCGCAAGATCGTCGGCATCGTCGGAGAGTCGGGCTGCGGAAAATCCACTCTCATCTCCGCGATCATCCGGCTCATGGCGCCCAATGCGCATGTCGGTTCGGGGCAGGTGGCGTTCAAGGGAGAGGATCTTCTGACCAAAGGCGAGGCGCAGATTCGCGCCCTGCGCGGCACCCAGATTTCCATGGTGTTCCAGGACCCGATGCAGACGCACAACCCGGTGCTGACCGTCGGACGACAGATGATCGACATCCAGTACCGCGACGCCCTGTCCAAGGCCGAAAAACGCAAGCGCGCGGTGGACATGCTGGCGCTGGTCGGCATCCCGGACCCCGAGGCGCGGCTGAATCAGTATCCTTTCGAATTCTCCGGCGGGATGCGTCAGCGGATCGCGATCGCCATGGCGCTGATGGCAAGGCCCGCGCTTCTGATCGCCGACGAGCCGACGACCGCGCTTGATGCGACGCTGGAGGTGCAGATCATCAAGCGGTTGCGTGAATTGCAGGATGAGATCGGGTGTTCGATCCTGTTCATCTCGCATCATCTGGGGGTCATCGCCGAGCTTTGCGATGAGGTCGTCGTCATGTATGCGGGCGAGGTCGTCGAGGCCGGGTCGGTCCGCGACGTGTTCCATAGCCCGGCGCATCCCTATACGCGCGCCCTTCTGGAATGCGATCCCGGCCACATTAAGGAAAAGACCCGCAACCTGCCGACGATCCCCGGCAATATCCCCGATCTTGTGAACCTGCCCTCGGGCTGCATTTTTGCGGCGCGGTGTCCGCGACGGTTTGATGCCTGCACGGCGCGCCCCGCGATGGCGGAGGCCTCGGCCGGACACGGGACGGCCTGTCATCTGATTGGCATGGAGATGACGGCATGAACACGCTTCTCGACATCAGCGATGTGGTGGTGCGGTTTGGCGTGCGCGGCGGGGTCTTCCGCAGCGCAGGCACCATTGACGCAGTCTCGGGCGTGAGCCTGAAGATCGAAGAGGGGCAGACCTACGGCATCGTGGGCGAAAGTGGATCGGGCAAGACCACGCTTGCGCGGGCGGTGGCGGGGCTGCATCACGCCTCTGAAGGCTCGATCCTCTATCGCGGGAAGGAACTGCGCAACCTGCCCGAGACGCAATTCCGCAAGTTGCGGCGCGAGATCGTGATGATGTTCCAGGACCCCATCGGTTCGCTGTCCCCGCGCCTGTCGATCAAGTCGCTGATCACGGAACCTTTCCGCATACAGGGCATGACCGACCGCGATCTCGATGCCGAAGCACGGCGGCTCTTGCAGATGGTCGGCCTGCCGCCCGAGTTCGCCGCGCGCTACCCTTACCAGATTTCCGGCGGTCAGGCGCGGCGTGTTGGCGTCGCGCGAGCGTTGGCGCTGGACCCGAAGCTTTTGATTGCGGACGAACCGACGGCTGGTCTCGATGTATCCATTCAGGGAGAGATGCTCAATCTTCTGGCGCGGCTTCAGGATGAGCTGGGGCTGGCCATCATGATCATCACGCACAACCTCAACGTCGTACGCCACATCACCGACCGCGTCGGTATCATGTATCTGGGCAAACTGGTTGAGGAGGGCGATACGGACACCGTTTTCGCCAGCCCGCAGCATCCTTACACACTAGCCCTGCTGGCAGCCAACCCGGAGCCGGACCCGGATGCGCAACTGATGCGGATCGAACTTCAGGGCGAGCCGCCGAGCATTCTCCGCCGCCCAAAAGGGTGCGAATTCCACACTCGGTGTCCGTTTGCTCAGGCCCGGTGCGCAGCAGAGGTCCCTGACTGGCAGGTCAAGGGCGCGGCGGCGCATCGCTGTCACTTCCCGTCCGCGTGGGAGGAAAACCGGATGGAGAAGCTATGACGGGAACGATCTTTGCAGGTGGGGCGATCCTGAGCATGGATGCGGACGACACCCGCCCAGAAGCCATCGGTATCCTTGCCGACAGGATCGTATCTGTCGGCGCGCTTTCGCATGTCCGTAATTTCCTGCCGAATGCCGCTTTCTGTGACCTTGCGGGTCGCGTTCTGATCCCGGCCTTCATCGACTCGCATGGCCATTTTCCCGACAGCGCCATCGTCTCTCTGCTGCGTGTCGATCTGTCAGGCCGCGCCGGTTGCCGAAGCCTTGCCGATGTCCGCGACCGCCTTGCAAGAAAGGCTGCGCAAACACCGTCCGGAGACTGGGTGATGGGCGCGGCGCTGGACGAGTGTCAGCTGAGCGAGCGGCGCATGCCCACACGGGACGAGCTGGACGCGGTTTCGACTGACCATCCGATCTGGGTGATCCACGCCTCGGGGCATTGCGGGGTTGCGAATTCGCTGGCACTGGCGCGACAGGGCATTGCCGAAGACAGCGCCGACCCGGACGGGGGGCGTTTTTTGCGCAACAGCGCGGGCCGCTTGACTGGGAGGATCGAGGACCTGTCGGCCATGGGAGAGATGGGCGACACGCATTTTCTTCTTGATGACACCTCTTTCCAACGATGCTTTGCGGCGGCGCGCGAGGAATACCTCGCACAAGGAGTGACATTGGCCCAGAACTCCTGGGCGGCGGCGCCTTTGCTGCATCTATTCAGGGGCATGGCGGAACGGGGCGATCCGGGGATCGACCTGATCCTTTTGCCCGTGGCGGAAATCGAACCGGAGTTCTCGCGCACAGGGAGCGGCAGCAACTGGCCGCAAGGGCCGATCGCGCTAGGGCCACGCAAGCTTCTGACGGACGGATCGTTCCTCATGCACACGGCCTTCCTGACCATGCCGTATCTTGATACGGGTGATACCGGGCTGGCCTATATGGACCGTTCGCTACTGTTTTACGAAGTTGAGAAGCTGCATCGTCTGGGGTTTCAGATCCATTGCCACTGCAACGGAGACGCGGCGTCCGACATGTTCCTCGATGCGGTCGAAGAGGCGCAGTCCAATGATCCGCGCGCCGATCACCGGCACACGATCATCCACGGACAGGTCATGCGGCGGGACCAGATCGTGCGCTGCGCGGGTCTGGGCGTTACCGTCAGCTTCTTCCCGGCCCATATCTGGTACTGGGGGGATCAGCATCACGACGAGATTCTTGGCCACGCGCGTGCACCGCACATCTCGCCCACCGGCTGGGCCGAGGCCGAAGGCGTGCGGTTCACCATACATAATGACGCATCCGTCACACCGACGCGCCCGCTGGAACTGATCCACACGACGGTCAGTCGCCGCACACAGAGCGGGCGTGTGCTTGGCCCGGAACAACGTCTGTCGCCGCTTGCTGCATTGCGCGCCCACACAATTGATGCCGCATGGCAAGTGTTCTACGAAGAGGAGCGCGGCTCGCTGGAGCTGGGGAAGCTGGCAGATCTGGTGATCCTGGACGCAAATCCGCTGTCGTGCCCGGAGGCGATCGCGTCGATCAAGGTCAGCGAGACATGGCGGCGTGGCGCACGGGTCTATCAACGCAATGCAACGAAAGTAGGTGAACCCGCATGAGCTACGCCCTATATGTCGGGAGGAACCATAGCCGCACAGGTCATGCTTGGCTCGGCGGATACGGTGACGAACCCTCGTCGCACTGGCTCGAGATCGTGCCCGCGACCGATCATGCTCTGGGCAGCATGATCGAGGTCGGCGTCGGGCCCGAGGCGCATATGCCTGGGCGCCGGATTTCCGTGCCGCAGGCCGCGCATACGCTGCGTCACATGCGGGTCAGCTATTCCTACTACCTCGGTGTGCCAGCGCCGATCACAAACGGCGGTTTGAACGAGGCAGGCGTCGCTGTGCGGGATGTCTGGTCAACTTCGCGCCGCGACCTCATAGAGATGACGCCGAAGGACCAGCAAGGGCTCAACTATAGCGATCTGGCCCGCGTGGTTCTTGAACGCGCGACCAGTGCACGTGGCGCGGTTGAGCTGTGTGCCGATCTGATCGCAGAGCACGGTGAAGCAACTTATGGCGGCAATTCTCACATTTTCGCGGATGCAGACGAAGCCTGGGTGATGATCCAGTTCGCGGGTGGGCAGGGGCTATGGGTGGCCGAGCGCCTTGGTCCAGACAGCATCCGTGCCTCCCGCCCCGGCTATGTGATGGAGGTGCCGGTCGACGACCCTGCGCATCCGGACTTCCTGTGGTCACCCAACCTTGTCAGCTTTGCTCGTGCGCAAGGCTGGTATGATGGTGGCCCGTTCAACGTCAATGCCATTTACGGCGATGATAAGGGACGCTGGGACGGCATCGCCTGGATCGAGGCCGAGATGCAGACCCGCGCAGCGCGGCCAGAGAAGATCGGGCTCGAGGACATGATCTGGGCCATCCGTACCGAGAAGCTGACCGGGGACACCGCCGGTTATGGCCAGGTGGTTCCCTTGACCTCTTCCGCCGATCCAGCTCTGGCCGTGATGTGGCACGCGGCATGCGGTGCGCTGGCCGCGCCGTTTTCGCCGGTCTTTCTGGGGCAGGAGGTGATCCCGCCGGAATACAGTGCTCACCGTTACCTGACGACCGGCGAATCCCATCGGTTTCAGGATATTCGCAAGGCGGTGAGTGGTGGGATTGATACGATTTCACTGGTGCCGCAGTTGCACGAGACCTCCGTCGGGGCCTTCCAGGACAGCAAGCGCCTGATGTATCTGATGCAACTCCTTGGAGATGCCACTCTTGCGCCCGTGCACGAAGCTTTCGGTAGGCATGAAGCGCGCGTGTCAGATCTGTTGCAGGCTCATCTGCATGTAGCGGAGGAGGCCATTCGCGCGGGGCTATACGCGGAGGCGATTGCGGTTCTGTCGGCATTTTCCAACAGTGAACTGATGTCCGCGCTGTCCCTGACGCGCAACCTTGCCACGGGTCTTTCGGTTCAGGCGACGGTTGCAACGCCGTCAGATGCGCAGGGCTCTCCCATAGGGTTCAACCAAATCTGGTAGCCCACAACTGTTGCGTCGTGGTTGGGCCTCCTACACGCAGCGCCAAACGTGATCTCGTAATATCTCGACGTGAAAAACTCGTGGCAGGTCTGAGCGAGCGAAAGAATGGTTCATTCGGCGTCACTCAAAGGCTAAGATCATCACGTCGAGCGATCCAAATGGATGACCAATGAGCAAGGCGAGCGAGAGAGGTGGTTCGGTTTGTTTGAACAGGTTTCGGGCGTTCTGTAGGTGTTTTTCCGCCTGGGTTACGCCGCTGCCGCA
>NZ_JAKOEM010000019.1:0-86823 GCF_022321465.1 Ruegeria alba
CGCGCCAATGGTACTCGGGCTCAAGCCCCGGGAGAGTAGGTCACCGCCAAACCTAATAAATACTCAATTCTCTCTAAACAGATAATCCCCATATTCCTGTATGGCAGACAAAGATATTGTCTGCCCATCCGTCGCGGTTTTCGAACGACACGGTCCCGGCGCGCACTTTCGTTTGCAGGTCTTGACAGATGCTACGCGATCATCATCTTCATTGTTGCCCAGCCAATTGTTGATCGAATGCAGCTTGATCCCGCACAACCGTAGGCGAGCTCCTGAACCGCCCGCTAACCGAGGACTGGCTCACCGCCCCATATTTCTAGCAACGCCAAGGCGGGCGGATCGTCTGCGCGGCAGCCATAATCGACGTTGTTGCCAACACAGAGGCGCGGCGTCAAATCATTGGCTTGGGTGTCGGCCCATCAGAAGCCGAAACCTTCCGGATGGACTTCATGAGCGGCTTGAATGCCTGGGGCCTCGACGTCATGAAACTGGTGATCAGTGACGCCCATAGCCAAGAAAGCCGCCTGAGCATGAACTCAGGCCATCTGGGAAATCACACCATCTTGGCGGACGCTACAAATCAAACTTCTGAAGCAAGCTTTACTGCTTGTATTGGTATTGAAGATCGAAATTTTGGTGGAGCCTAGGGGAGTCGAACCCCTGACCTCTTGCATGCCATGCAAGCGCTCTCCCAACTGAGCTAAGGCCCCTGACCGGTCAGCTATCACTCGGATCGCTGCAGTGAGCGGACGTTTATGAGAGCAGCCGGGTGAGTGCAAGTCCAAAATTGCGTGACATGCCGTTTTTCTTGATGACGGAGAAATAGCGATGCTGGGCACAAAAAAAGGGCGGGTCTAGCCCGCCCTTCTAGTGCTAGAATGCCGCCATTCATTCGTCGTCCGAAGACATATCCTTGATGTCGTCCAGCGAAACGCTGTCCTCGTCATCATCGTCCTCGAGGATGTCATCATCCAGATCCATGTCGACCGAATCGTCATCGCTGTCATCCAGCACGATTTCATCGTCATCCGTGGTCTGGCGGGCTTTGCGAGTGGCGGAGTCTTCGGCATCGGCTGCGATCATGCGACCCTTGCCGAGGTCGAGTTCAACGACCTCGCCCGTATACGGGCTAACGATCGGATTCTTGTTCAGGTCATAAAACCGTTTGCCGGTAGTCGGGCAAACGCGCTTTACACCCCATTCTTCCTTGGGCATGTGAAATCCCCTTGATATCTGATGAGTCGCTTCGAAGATTCTGGCCTCGTGCCACATGAGGTGCAGCCTGTCAAAGCCTTTACGCCAAGGGGAGCGTACATATGGGAAAGCACCACCTTCCGGGTACACCTCCGGTGCAGCTGACGCTGCGCCGTTCGGCACGGGCACGACGGATAAGCCTGCGTGTGTCGCAGTTGGATGGACGGGTAACCCTGACTTTGCCGGTGGGAGTTTCCGAGAGTGAGGCCATGGATTTCGCCGAGAGCAAATCGGAATGGATCCGTGGGCATCTGGCCAGACACACACCTCGTCGGCAGACAGGGTATGGGGATTTAATACCGATCGAAGGGGTGCCGACACCTCTCCTTCCAGCGTCCGGCAGCCGTATCTTGTGGCAGGCGAAAGAGCTCCGGGTGCCAGAGGCTGCCATGGGTGCGGGTCTGCATCGTTTCCTGCGCGAGTTGGCGCGCGACCGGCTGGCAGCGGCCTGCGATTTCTATGCAGCCGAACTGGGCCGGCCCTATGCCCGGATCAGCCTGCGCGATACCCGCTCGCGCTGGGGGTCCTGCACCGCCGAGGGGGCGCTGATGTTCTCGTGGCGACTGATCCTGACGCCACCCGCGGTGCTGCGCTACGTGGCTGCGCATGAGGTAGCGCATCTTGCTGAAATGAATCACTCACAACGTTTCTGGGCCGAGGTGACACGCATTCATGGCCCCTATTTGGAGCAGCGCCAGTGGCTGCGTGACAATGGTGCCCAACTGCACAGCTACCTGTTCTAAGTCTGTTGGTCCGAACCGGGCGACTTGCTAAGGTGACCTTAGGGAATGACAGGTCGGGGTGCCATGACCGAACAGGAAAAGCGACGGCTGGCAGCCATCATGATGCTGGATGTTGTCGGCTTTACCCGCCTGATGGGCGAGGACGAGACGGGCACTCTTGCGTTCGTCCTTGATGCGCGCCGTACCTATGTCGAACCGGCGCTGGCACGCCATGACGGGCGATTGGTCAAATTGATGGGTGACGGTGCGCTGGCGGAATTCGCCAGTGTTACCAGCGCGCTTGATTGTGCCTGCGAGATTCAGGCCGCGATGCGGACCCATCCGCTGAAACTCAGGATCGGTATCAACCTAGGAGAGGTGATTGTCGATGAGGATGATATCTATGGCGACGGCGTAAACGTCGCCTCGCGGATTGAGGCCCTGGCCCAACCGGGAGGCATCGCGGTTTCCCGAAACGTGTATGACCAGGCCCGGAAACGAGCCGATCTTCACTTCGTTGATGGCGGCAAGCATATGGTCAAGAACGTGACCGAGCCGGTCGCTGTGTTTCATCTGTCGGCAGAAGGCACCGGCGCCGATGCAGCCCGCGCGCCAGATCCACTCAAGCGCCGTCGCGCGCCTGCTCTTGCACTGGTCCTCCTTGTCATCGCCGCCGTCAGCCTGGGCTATGTCGTGCTGGGTCGCAACGCTGGCAACGAAACGGCCAAGGTTGCCCCGATAGCGGTACCGCCCATTCAGGATCGGCCCTCGCTCGTTGTACTGCCTTTCGCCAACCTGTCGGGCGATCCCGATCAGGCCTATTTCAGCGACGGTATGACCGACAACCTGATCAACGATCTCAGCCAGGTCGGCGGTCTGCTGGTCATTGCCCGCAACACCAGCTTTTCCTTTCGCGACCGACAAGAGGCGATGGACGCCCAGACCGTCCACAAGGTTCTGGGCGTGCGGTATGTGGTCGAAGGCAGCGTGCAGCGGGCCGGCGATCACGTCCGTATCAATGCAAATCTGGTCGATGGCACGACCGGGTTCCAATTGTGGGCCGGACGGCTGGACCGCGAGTTCAGCGATCTCTTCGCATTACAGGATCAGGTCGCCTCGCAGATCATCGACGCGCTCAAGATCGAATTGACACAGGATCAGCGGCGGCGGTTGTCAAAGCGCCATACCGACAATCTGGAGGCCTATGATCTGTTCCTGCGCGCATGGGAGGAGATCTGGCGGTTCAACGATGAATCGCGCAAGGCGGCCCAGGCATATTTGTGGTCCACGCTGGATCTGGATCCGGATTTCGCGCTGGCAAAGGCCATCCTTGCAACGACCTATACCAATCGCACCGGCGTCTCGCTGACCGCCAGCGCCGAATCGCTGGAAACCGCGTATCGGCTCGCCCGTCAGGCGGTGGCGATCGACCCCGAGTTGCCCGCCGTCCATGCCTCGCTGGGACTGGTTCACATGTTTCGCCGGGAATACGACAAGGCCGATGCCTCTTTCGCACAGGCGGTGAAGCTTGACCCGAACTATGCCGATGGTTTCGGAATGCAGGCCTGGAACTGGCATTACGCTGGTGAGCCGGAGCGCGCCCTGGCCGGGTTTGAGCACGCCATGCGCCTGAACCCGCGGGCGCCGTTTCCCTATCTGAATGCAATCGCCGAGGTGCATTTCAGCCTTGGCAACCTGGAAGCGGCGCTGGAGTGGAGCACCGAGGCGCTGGAAAGAAATCCCGAAGCGCTGCGCCAACGTCTGCTGCAAGGCGCGATCCTGACCGAGCTGGGCCAGATCGAGGATGCCGAATGGGAAGTGGTCGAGGCACTTGCGCTTCAACCCGGCATCACGATTGCCAACCTGCCCGATATCTATCCCTATCGCGAAGGTAGCACGCTTGCGCGTCTGGAGCAGGCGTTGCGCGCCGCGGGCCTGCCGGAATGATCCGGTCGGCTTGACGCTGCTCGCAGATGTGATCACAAGGAAACATGCAGAACCCGCGCCCGACCGACCAGACAGCCGCCGCCCATGACCGGGTCTATCGCAGCCTGCGCACCCGCATCATGCATGGCGAAATGTCACCGGGTCAGGCACTGACCCTGCGCGGCATTGGCAAGGAATTCGACGTTTCGATGACCCCCGCGCGCGAGGCGATCCGTCGCCTTGTGGCCGAGGGGGCGTTGTTCCTGTCCAGTTCGGGCCGCGTGTCGACCCCCGAGTTGAGCAGCGACCGGATCGAGGAACTGGCCGCCCTGCGTGCGCTTCTCGAGGTGGAGCTGGCCAGCCGCGCCCTGCCCCGCGCCCATATGGCGCTGATCGACCGGTTGCAGGCGATCAACGGCACGGTGGCCGAGATGGTCTCGAAACGCGATGCGGTGGGGTATATCCGCACCAATCTGGAATTTCACCGCACCCTTTACCTTCGGGCGCAGGCGCCGGCGATGCTGGCCATGGCGGAAACCGTCTGGCTGCAGTTGGGGCCGACGATGCGCGCGCTCTATGGCCGACTACGCCGCACCGATCCGCCGCAATATCACAAGCTGATCATCGCCGCGCTCAAGGCAGGCGATGAACCCGGATTGCGGCTGGCGGTGCGTTCCGACGTGACCCAGGGCCTGCGGCTGTTGGTGACGTGATCGCGTTGCATGGTTGCGCGCCGCTTTGCCTTGGTCATAAGCTGAGACCGGATTTCAACGGGGAGTGACATGATGAACAGGTTTTCGCGGCGCGGAGCGCTGGGGCTGATCGGTGGCGCGGCCACCTTGCCGATGCTGGGAACACCGGCCCTGGCAAATACCAAGATGACGGTCGGCGCGTTGCGCTTCACCAGCCACGCGGCGTCATTCGTCGCTTTTGAACGCGGCTATTTCACTGACGAGGGGCTGGACGTCGAATTCAAGTTTTTCGAGGCGGCCCAACCGATGGCGGTGGCAATCGCCAGCGGTGACGCCGATTATGCGGTCACCGCGATCACCGGCGGCCTGATCAGCCTAGCCGAAAAAGGCGCAGCCAAGGTGATCGGCGGCGCGCTGAGCGAGGAAAAGGGCATTGACGGCCAAATGATCCTGGCCTCGAACGCGGCTTATGACGCGGGGCTGACCAGCGCCGCCGCGCTGGATGGGCGCAGCTTTGCGGTGACGCAGCCGGGCTCGTCCTTCCACTATATGGGCGCCAAGATCGCGGCGGCCGAGGGGGCCTCGGTCAAGTTCACGCCGCTGCAAAAAGTGGGTGCGATCATCGGCGCACTAAAGTCGGGTCAGGTCGATGCCTGGACCATCGTGCCCCATATCGGCAAGGCGCTGTCGGGCGGTGGTGCGGTCAAGCACATCGGCATGGTTGCGGATTATCTGCCCGACTATCAGGTCACCACCGTGTTTACCTCGGCCAGCAATGCATCCGGCGAACGGGCGCAGACCGAGGCGTTCCTGCGCGCCTTCTCGCGCGGGGCGGCGGATTTCAACGCGGCCCTGGTGGACAAGACCGCCGGGGACGAGGCCGGGGTCGAAATGGTCAAGCTGGTGCACAAATATGTCTATGCAGACCAACCCTTCGAGAAGGCCGAGAAATCCATCCGCAACGGCGCGATGCGCCTGAACAAGGATGCGGGACTGAACATGGGTTCGGTCGAGGATCAGCTGGGCTGGTTCAAGTCCGAAGGTCTGGTCAAGGACAGCATCACCACCGAGGTGCTGGTCGACGGATCTTATGCACCGATGATCTGACGGCACATGGAGCTCGCGGTTCGCGGTCTGACCCATCGCTATGGCGACATGGTGGTGCTGGACGATGTCTCGCTGCATATCCCGGCGGGCGAGATCCTGTGCGTGGTCGGTCCGTCGGGCTGCGGCAAGTCCACGCTGCTCAGGATGCTGGGCGGGCTGGAACAACCCGATTGGGGCGAGGTGCTGCAAGGCGGCACCCCGCCCGAGGGCTGTCTGAACCCGCTGACCTATGTTTTTCAGGATTTCGCCCTGCTGCCCTGGCGCAGCGTGGCGGGCAATATCTCGTTGGTGCTCGAAGATCACCGTCTGCCGGGCGACCGGGTGCGCGCGATCATCGAGGATGTGCTGGCCCGCACCCGGCTGTCGGATTTCCACGATGCCCTGCCCCGACAACTGTCGGGGGGCATGAAACAGCGGGTCGCCATTGCCAGGGCGCTGGCGGTGAACCCGGCGGTGATGCTGCTGGACGAGCCGCTCTCGGCGCTGGACGCGCAGACGCGCGAGCTGTTGATGGAGGATCTTGTGGCCCTGTGGGAGCGGCAGCCCTTTACCGGCGTCTATGTCACCCACAACCTGGCCGAGGCGGTGCGCCTGGGTCACCGCATCGCGGTGCTGTCGCGTCGCCCTGGCCGCGTGCGCGAGGTGATCGAGGTGCCGGGGACGCTGTCGGAACGGCATGCAGGGGACGCGGGGCTGGAGGCGATCCAGGCCCATCTCTGGGCACTGATGCGGGACGAGGCGGTGGCTGCCGATCTGGAGTTGCTGGATGCCTGAGATCCGGGTTCCCTTTCGTGGCGGCGGTTTCCGTCCCGAGGCGCGGCGCGGCACTGGCATCGCGGTGTTCGTGCTGCTGCTGTTCCTGATCGAATGGGGCACGCGGACGGGCTGGATCTCCAACCTGACCCTGCCGCGCCCGTCGGACGTGGCCGCGACGCTGAGTGATCTGGCCCGGTCCGGCGCGCTATGGACGCATCTGCTCCCGTCGCTCAGCCGGTTGGCGGTGGGTTCGGTTCTGGGAGTCAGCGCGGGTGTTGGTGTGGGCGTGCTGATCGGGCTCTTCTCTTACATCCGGGCCGGGCTGGTGCCGCTGGTGGCGGCGATCTTCCCGATCCCGAAAATCGCCCTGCTGCCGTTGTTCGTGATCTGGTTCGGCATCGACGAAGGGTCGAAATACGCGCTCATCGCGCTGGGGACCTTCACACCCACGGTGGTGGCCACCTATGGCGCGGTCGACAATGTCGACCGGGGGCTCATTCGCATGGGGCAGAGCTTTGGTTTGGGCTGGTGGTCGATCGTGCGCAAGATCGTGCTGCCCGGCGCGCTGCCCGGTATCCTGTCGGGGCTGCGGGTGTCGCTGGCCATCGGCATCATCCTGCTGGTCGCGGCCGAGATGCTGGGCGCCGAACACGGGATCGGCGCCTATATCCTGCAAGCGGGCGCGCTCTATGATCTTGAGCGGCTTTTTGCCGGTGTTGTCATTTTGTCCTGCCTCGGGGTGCTGACCAGCTGGGCCATCGGCAAGATCGAGAAACGCTTGCTGGTCTGGCGCGGCTGATCGCGGTATCCTGCGGCAAAACAAACGAGCAGGATTCACCATGATTGATCGTCGCCTTTTTACTTTCGGCTTGGGGGCGCTTACGCTTTCGGCCTGTGGCGGGGCTACGACCGCGCCCACCGCCGCACCGGCAGAAGCCTGGCCCACCGTTCCCAACGCGGGCTGGAACGCCTGGGTCGCCTCTTTCAAGGGGCGGGCCTCGGCGCAGGGCATTTCCGCCTCGACACTCGACAGCGCGTTTCGCGGCGCGGGCTATATCCCAAAGGTGATCGAGCGGGACCGCAACCAGACCGAGTTCAAACGCTCGCTGGAGGATTACCTGGCCATCGCGGCCTCGGACGAGCGGATCGCGACCGGCAAGCAGATGCTGGCCCGGCACGGCGCGCTCTTGGGCCGGATCGAGCAACGTTATGGGGTCGACAAGGCGGTGGTGACCGCAATCTGGGGGCTGGAAAGCCGCTATGGAACCCGGCGCGGCGATGTGCCGATCGTCTCGGCCCTGTCGACGCTGGCCTATGACGGTCGGCGCGGCGCGTTCTTCGAGAAGCAGCTGATCGCGGCGATGAAGATCCTGCAAAACGGCGATACGTCACCCCGAAACATGACCGGAAGCTGGGCGGGTGCGATGGGCCATACCCAATTCATCCCAACCTCGTACCTGGCCTATGCGGTGGATTTCACCGGCGACGGGCGGCGCGATATCTGGTCCGAGGATCCGACCGATGCGCTGGCCTCGACCGCCGCCTATCTGGCCAATGCGGGCTGGGTGCGGGGCCAGCCCTGGGGGGGCGAAGTGGGATCCGCCGCCGCCAATTCGGGCACGCCGCTGGCCGTGCTGCAACCGCAGGTGCCGGGACCCAAGATCGCGGTGTTCAAGAATTTCAACGTGATCAAGCGCTACAATAACTCCAACAGCTACGCCATCGGCGTGGGACACCTGTCGGACCGCCTCAAGGGCGGCGGGCCGTTCAAGGCATCGTTCGGGCCGGACGAGACCGGTTTGACGCTGGAAGAGCGCAAGGAGTTGCAGACCCGCCTGAGCGCGGCCGGCTATGATACCGGCGGTGCAGACGGGGTGATCGGTTCGAAAAGCACCGCTGCGATCAGCGACTATCAGCGCGCGCGTGGGCTGGCAGTGACCGGCACACCCTCGGTCGAGCTGTTGCGGATGCTGCGCTGAGCTGAGCGGGGCGGGGGCGCTGCCCCCGTCGCCCGATGGGCGACTCCCCCGGAGTATTTCAGGCGAAATGAAGGGGCGCGCAGCGCCCTTTCCTATGCAGCCAGCCCTTTGGATCCGATATCGAGGAATTTCTGGCGACGATCCTTGATCAGCGCCTCGGCGGATTTGCCCTCAAGCTCCTTCAACATGGCGGAGATGGCGGTGCGTACCGCCTCCATCGCGGCAGCCTTGTCGCGATGGGCACCACCGCGCGGCTCGGGGATCACGCGGTCGACCACGCCCAGTTTCAGCAGGTCCTGCGCGGTCAGGCGCAGCGCTTCGGCGGCCTCGCGCATTTTTTCGGCATTCTTCCACAGGATCGAGGCGCAGCCCTCGGGCGAGATCACCGAATAGATCGAATGTTCCAGCATCGCCACCCGGTTGGCGGTGGCAAAGGCGACGGCGCCGCCCGAGCCGCCTTCGCCGATGATGACCGAGACCAGCGGCACACCGGCGCGCAAGCACATCTCGGTCGAACGGGCGATGGCCTCGGACTGGCCGCGCTCTTCAGCGCCCTTGCCAGGATAGGCTCCCGCGGTATCGACCAGGGTCACCACCGGCAGACCGAACCGGCCGGCCATCTCGATCAGGCGTACCGCCTTGCGATATCCTTCGGGCCGAGCCATGCCGAAATTGTGGGCGATGCGGGACTTGGTGTCGGACCCCTTTTCGTGGCCGATTACCATGACCGGGCGGTCATTGAACCGTGCCAGCCCGCCCATTACCGCCAGATCATCGGCAAAGTTCCGGTCGCCAGCCAGCGGCGTGTATTCGGTGAACAACGCATCGACATAGTCGCGGCAATGCGGGCGTTCGGGGTGCCGGGCCACCTGACATTTCCGCCAGGGGGTCAGATCGCGATAAAGCTCGTCCAGAAGCTTGGCCGCCTTGGCATCGAGCGCCGCGGCCTCTTCTGCCACGTCCATCTCTTCGTTGGCGCGGGCCAGAGCGCGCAGTTCCTCGGCCTTGCCTTCGATTTCGGCCAGCGGTTTCTCGAAATCCAGATACTGGGTCATGGTGCCCTCACGTCGCGGAGTTTCACGCTATATGACCTCAGGTCGCGCAGGATGCAACTCGGCAAGATTTGTGGGACGCTTCGATGGCAATCTGCCGGGGCAGAGGAAACAGGCATCAGGCAATGACAGATTACGAAGGGCGCATCCTGCGGGTGCTGAACTACATCCATGACAATCCGGGCGGCGACCTGTCGCTGGACCAGTTGGCGGATGTGGCGGCAATGTCGCGGTTTCACTGGCACCGGGTGTTCCGGGCGCTGACGGGCGAGACCTGTGCCCAGACGGTGCGGCGGATGCGGTTGCACCGGGCAGCTACCGCACTGGTGCAGACCCGGACGCGGGTGGACGAGATCGCCGCTTCGGTCGGTTATCCCAACCCGGTCTCCTTCGCGCGCGCCTTTGCCGAGGCCTATGGGCAAAGCCCGTCGGCCTTTCGCCGGGCCAATCGGCTGTTGCCGCCTCTGCCCCCCTTCAAGACAGGAGACTATCCGATGCTTCCCGTGGAAATCCGCGATGAACCTGCCCGGCGTCTGGCTGGGATCGCCCACAAAGGGGCCTATGCCACCATTGGCCGCAGCTTCGAGAGTTTTGCGGCCCTGTGCCAGTCCCGCAACCTGTGGCCGCAGATCGCGGACTCGGTTGCGGTCTATCTCGACAGCCCCGACTGCGTCCCCGTGGCGGAACTGCGGTCCTTTGCAGGCGGAACATGGCGCGGCGATGATATCCCGCAAGGGATGGAAGAACACCACCTGCCCGGCGGCAGGACGGCGGTCATGACCTACAAAGGTCCCTATTCCGGGCTTGCCGCCGCCTATCATTCTCTGTTCGGCACATGGTTGCCCGGTTCGGGCGAGGAGCCGGCGGACAGCCCTTGTTTCGAGATTTACCTCAACGATCCGCGCGCGGTTCCACCCGAAGAACTGCTGACCGAAATCTGTCTGCCCCTGAAGTGAGGCCTTGGTCGTGACCAATGAAAACCTGGATGTCTCAATCGACCATCTCGAGGGCTTCGATCTGCGCGCCTTTCGCCATATCGGACCCTATGCGCAGAAGGCCGCGGGATTTGCGCAACTCCTCTCCTGCCTGCCGCCCGATTGGCGGACACGCGGCTGGGGGCCGGTGGTCGGGCTCTACCTGTCCGACCCGACCCGAACCCCGCCATCGCAACAGATCTATCTTGCCGGATGCGCGGTATCGCGGGACACAGGCGAGGTTGCGGGTCTGGAACCGTGGCGCCAGAGGCCCTGTCATTGTGCCATACATCGCCATGTGGGACCCTATGACCAGATTCCGGACAAGTTCCGCAGCCTCTACGAGCGCGAGTTGCGGCGCCTGCGGGTCTGGCCCGATCTTGCGCCGCCTTTCGAGATCTATCACGACGATCCTGAACACACGGCGCCCGAGGCGCTGCGCACCGATCTGTGCATTCCCCTGCGACCCTAGCCGGGCCAGAGCACCGGGTAGAGCGACAAAACAAGCAACCCGGCCATGGTCCAGTTGAATACCGTCAGGCGGCGTGGATTGGTCAGCAACCGCGCCATCTGCTGACCCAGCACGGTCCAGGTGCTGACCGAAGGCAGGTTGACCGCCCCGAAAATCGCGGCAACCACCAGCACCGCCATCAGCGTCTGTCCCGGCGCATAGGCCGAGATCGCGGTCAGCGCCATCGCCCAGGCCTTGGGGTTGACCCATTGAAAGGCCGCAGCCTGAAGAAAGGTCATCGGGCGGCCCGCCTCGGCCCCCCGCTTGGCCGGGGCGGCATTGGCGATCTTCCAGGCAAGATAGAGCAGATAGACGACCGAAGCGTATTTCAGCAGCGTATAGCTGGGCGGCCAGGCGTCAAAGACCTGCACCAGCCCGACGCCAACCATCACCACCATGAAGGTAAAGCCCAGCCCGATCCCCAGCATATGCGGAACCGAGCGGCGAAAGCCGAAATTGGCGCCCGAAGCCATCAGCATCAGGTTGTTCGGCCCCGGCGTTATCGACGAGACAAAGGCAAAGAGCAGAAGGGCGATGAGCAGATCGTATGTCATGCGCAAACTCTTGCGCGGCGCAGGGCAAATGAAATTGCGTTCTTGCGATCGTTCGCTGTAAATTCGCAATCAATGACGAAGATCGACGAAATCAACCGCAAGATATTGCAAGAATTGTCCCGCGACGGTCGGATCAGCAATCTCGACCTTGCGGCGCGGGTGGGGTTGTCGCCCTCGGCCTGTTTGCGCCGGGTGCAGGAGCTGGAACGGGCGGGCGTTATCGCCGGCTACCGCGCGGTGTTGAACCCGGCGGCGCTGGGCATCGGATTTGTCGCCTATATGGGTGTCGGCCTCGGTGAGCATACCAAGGCAGCGCAAGAGCGGTTCGAGCGCGCCGTCGCCCGCGCACCCGAAGTTGTGGAATGCCATAACATCACCGGCACCATCGAATACCTGCTGCGGGTCGAATGCGCCGATCTGCCCAGCTACAAGACCTTTCACACCGATGTTCTGGGCACCCTTCCGCATGTGAATTCGATCACGACCTATGTCGTTATGGGTTCTCCCAAGGACCTGCGCGCCTGAGGTGCGGGGAAAAAGTGATCGTATCGGCCCTTGCCGCACGAAAATTTGATGCCTAGGCTGATCACGAATGCGTTGCCCAACTCCGGCGCCAAGACCGGTCGCGGCGCAGAAAACCGGGAGTGTAACATATGAAAGCGATCTGGATCGGCGCGCTTGCAGGGCTTGCCATGATCTGTGCAGGAGCGTTGTCGGCAGGACCGGCCAAACTGCAACCGGCCAATCCGCAGCCCGGCGGGCTGAAGCGTGGCCTGTCTGTCAGCTATGGATATGCCAGGGAGGGCGAGCACATCCGCCAACTGGCCGAGGCGCGTAGCGTGCTCAAGGCGGGCGCGCAGCGCGGCAAGGCACTGCGCGGGCTAGATTATCGTGACACCGCCAAGGGCGAGAACACGTTAACCTCGAAGCGGGCAGAGAATGTGGCCGCCGCGATCAGGGGTTATATTCGTTTCGATTCTCCGGGTGTTTACGAGATCGACTTCTTCACCAATGACGGGATCGACGCACGTATCGGCGGCCAGAGGGTTGGCCATTTCGACGGACGCCAGACATGCGACAGCACCATCGTCTCCGAAGTCGAGGTGCCGCAGGCCGGCTGGTACAAGGTCGATATCACTTATTTCAACCGCCTCAATACCTCGTGCCTGATGATGCGCTGGGGGCAAAAGGGCAAAGGCATGAAATGGGTCCCGAACGACGTGTTCGGGTATTGAGCCTGCGCTCCAGAACGATCTGAACAACGGGGCCGAGCGGCTCCGTTTTCATGCTCCGGCCCGCTTGAGCGCGGCGCGCAGCGCCAGTTCCGGCGAGGCCAGCACCGGCACATCCGACCGCACCCGCACCCGCGCCTGTGCCCCGGCCATCGAGGCCTGGGCCAGCACCACGGCGCTCAGGTCCGGCTGAGCGGCCAGCGCGCTTTCGACCTGCCCCGCGATTTCGTCAGCAAAGGTATCTCCGTCGCCTTCGGTGAAGAGCGGCCAGAGGTCGGACAGATCCAGATGAGCGATCCGCACCGGAGTGCCTTCGGCGGCAAACGCCGCCTCCAGCAGTGCGGTCGAGGGCGCCCTGGTACTCTCAAGGCAGCAGACCAGCAGGACCGGCCCACCGCTTCGCGCTGCGGCCTGCATCATAGGCGCGTCAATGCGCAAGGCCCCAGCTCGCTCTGCCACACTGCCGATGGTTGTACAGGTGCAGAGCGCCACCGGCGCCTCGGCCAGAGCGGCGGTGATCTCGGCCGCAAGATCGGCATCGATCCCGTTTTGCGCGCGCGCCAGCCAGTCGGGGCGCACCACATGGGTCAGTCGCACCCCCGGCGCGATCCGCGCGGCCAGCGCATCGAAAGTGGCGCGATGCACCTCGGCGGTATGAAACAGGGTCAGGTCAGCCATATGGTCCTCTCCGAATGACAAAGGGCGCCCGATGGACGCCCTTTGCAACATGTATCGTCGAGCGTCAGCCGTTTGCGGCGATCAGTTCCGCCTGGGCCACGATGACCTCGGCCTGCTTGATCGAGGCGATATCGACCAGACGGCCCTTGTAGACGGTGGCACCTTCGCCCTTGGCCTTGGCCTGCTCCATCGCGGCAAGGATTTCACGCGCCTCGGTCACCGCCTCGTCCGAAGGGGTAAAGACCTGGTTGGCCAGCGCGATCTGCTTGGGATGGATGGCCCATTTGCCGACCATGCCCAGCGTCGCCGACCGCTTGGCCTGCGCGATATAGCCCTCGTCATCGCTGAAATCGCCGAACGGTCCGTCCACCGGCAGTACGCCATGGGTACGGCAGGCGGCGACAATGGCGGCCTGGGCCCAGTGCCAGGGGTCGGACCAATGCTTGGCCCCTTCGCGCAGCATGTAATAGTTCTCTTGCGTGCCGCCGATACCGGTGGTCTGCATGCCCATCGAGGCGGCGAAATCCGCCGCACCCAGGCTCATCGCCTGCAAGCGGGGGCTGCTGGCCGCGATCTCTTCGACATGGGCGATGCCGGCGGCGGATTCGATGATCACCTCGAAGCTGATCGGCTTGGTCCGGCCCTTGGCACGCTCGATGGCGGTCACGAGCGCATCGACAGCATAGACATCAGCCGCACAGCCGACCTTGGGGATCATGATCTGGTCGAGCCGGTCACCTGCCTGTTCCAGCACATCCACCACGTCGCGATACCAATAGGGCGTGTCCAGACCGTTGATCCGCACGGACATATACTTGTTGCCCCAGTCGATCGTGTTCAGCGCCTCGATCACATTCGCCCGCGCGCTGTCCTTGTCGCTGGGCGCCACCGAATCCTCGAGATCGAGGTTGATGACATCCGCCGCCGAGGCCGCCATTTTCACAAACAGCTTGGTGTTCGACCCGGGCCCGAACAACTGGCAACGATTGGGGCGCGCAGGCGCGGCGGGCTGAATGCGGAAACTCATGGGTAGACCTTTCGCCAGGTAAGGAAATTGCGATTTTTCTGCCCTGTTGGGTATTAAATTACACCTCCGCGCGCAAGGCTCTTTCTGCACATGCAGCATTGGCCGCTCGGCGAGTTGTCGCGCAACGCTGCAGCGCCCTGTTGACAAGAGCGCATTCGGCAATAACGGTCGCTCAACTTTCGGAGTTTCTTCCATGAACAAACCCACTGCCCTGCCAGCGAACCAACGGCTTCGCATCAATCTGCTGCGCCTGGCTTTCTTTGCGATGCTCCCCTTGCTGGTGTTCTCCAAATCCGCCTGGCTCCACCCTGAATGGCTGTTTGATCTGTTCGAGGTTACCGGTGTCTTTCTGGTCATCGCTGCGGTTCTGGGCCGGTTCTGGTCGATTCTATACATCGGGGGACGCAAGAATTCAGAGGTCATGCAGGATGGTCCCTACAGCATGTGCCGCCATCCACTCTATTTCTTTTCCTGCATGGGTGCGGTCGGCTTTGGCCTGATGCTGGGCAGCGTTGTGCTGACTGCGGTTCTCGGAGCCGCGACTTTCTCCATTCTCTCGGCGACCGCGGCGCGTGAAGAAGCGTTTCTGCGGACCG
The DNA here is from genome assembly GCF_022321465.1 of Ruegeria alba. Classification (NCBI taxonomy): domain Bacteria; kingdom Pseudomonadati; phylum Pseudomonadota; class Alphaproteobacteria; order Rhodobacterales; family Roseobacteraceae; genus Ruegeria; species Ruegeria alba. Next base: position 15,061 of record NZ_JAKOEM010000019.1, read on the forward strand.
AATTCGGAAAGAGATACGACGACTACGCCGCACGAACACCCCGGATCCTGCCACGCCCCTCGCTGTTTCACACGCGCTCCGAGATCACCTTCAACGTCGAAACATTGCGACGGAACTTCTTTGATGCTCTGGTATTTCTCAGCTTCATTCCCTTGGCAGAACTGCTGGAGGGATTGAAGGAAGGTGCACTCGTTCCGACCTTCCTGATCTACTGACGATCAGAGGTTTTCGCAAAAATCTTGCACGCATGTTTACCTGCTTAGAAGAACTTTCGAAAAATTTTGGGGTGTGGTGCAGAATTCGGTGATTTTTCGAACGACTTTCAACTAGCCTTCGCCGGTATTCAACTGGAGACCTGCGATGATCGAGACACCGTATCTGCTGTTTTTGGGCGATGCCCCCGACCAACTCGCGGCCAAGGTCGCCGTGGGCATCAAGGACTGGCGCCCGGAGAACGCCGTGGGCCAGTATCGGATGGAAGGGTGCAAGGCCGATCTGGGGCTGACCGACATGGATCTGGCCCAGGCCCGCGAGGCCGGCGCCAAGACGCTGGTGATTGGTGTCGCCAACCGCGGCGGCGTGATCAGCCAGGACTGGAAAAAGGTGCTGGTGATGGCACTGGAAGAGGGGTTCGACCTGGCTTCGGGCCTGCACAACCTGCTGCGCGACGAACCCGACCTGGTTGCCGTCGCCGAAGCTTGCGGGCGCAAGCTGCATGATGTGCGTATCCCCTCGGTGAAATACCCGATCGCCAATGGCGTCAAGCGCAAGGGCAAGCGTTGCCTGGCCGTGGGCACCGACTGTTCGGTGGGCAAGATGTACACCGCGCTGGCCATGGATGCCGAGATGCGCGAGCGGGGCATGAAATCGACCTTTCGCGCCACCGGCCAGACAGGCATCCTGATCACCGGCGACGGTGTGCCGCTGGACGCGGTGATCGCCGATTTCATGGCCGGCTCGGTGGAATGGCTGACACCTGACAATGACGAGGACCACTGGGACCTGATCGAGGGTCAAGGCAGCCTGTTCCACGTCTCCTATTCCGGGGTGACGATGGCGCTGATCCATGGCGGCCAGCCCGATGCGCTGATCCTGTGTCACGAACCGACCCGCGAGCATATGCGCGGACTGCCGGGGTACCAGTTGCCGACGCTGGAGGCGGTGCGCGATATGGCGCTGTCGCTGGCCAAGGTCGCCAATCCCGCATGCCAGGTGGTCGGCGTTTCGATCAACACCCAGCACATGAGCGAAGACGACGCCCGCGCCTATCTGGCCAGCGTCGAGGCCGAGATGGGCCTGCCCGCCACCGATCCGTTCCGCTTTGGCCCGGGTAAATTGGTGGATGCCCTGGCTGCGATGTGATCTAACGCCCCGGCGGAGGCACGAGAGATTTTTCGACGAAAAATCTCGCCTCCGGCGGGAGTATTTGAGGCAAAGTGAAAGGAACGGGCAGCATGAAGATCGAGGTAACGCGCGACGTTTTCCGTTTGGCGCAGGTGTTCACGATCTCACGCGGCTCGCGGACGGAAGCCAAGGTTCTTACGGTGCGGGTCTCCGACGGTGTGCATCAGGGCTGGGGCGAATGCGTTCCCTACGCCCGCTACGATGAAACGCTCGAGTCGGTCGAAACCGAGATCGTAGGCTTGCCGGGCGAGATCACCCGCACTGCCCTGATGGACCTGCTGCCTGCGGGAGCCGCGCGCAACGCGGTCGATTGCGCCCTCTGGGATCTCGAGGCCAAGCGCGCTGGCAAGCGGGTGTGGGAACTGGCTGGGCTGCCCGAACCAAGGCCCGAGATCACGGCCTATACCCTGTCGCTCGACACCCCCGAGGCGATGCAGGCGCAGGCCGCGAAGAACGCGCATCGCCCCTTGCTAAAGATCAAGCTGGGGACTCCCGATGACATGCAGCGCCTCGAGGCGGTGCGCGCCGGGGCACCTGGCGCGAAAATCATTGTCGACGCAAACGAGGGTTGGTCTGCTGAGGTCTATGCCGACCTGGCACCGCACTTGGTGCGCCTGGGGGTGGCATTGGTCGAGCAGCCCCTGCCCGCAGGTCAGGACGACGCCCTGATCGGCATGGAGCGCCCGGTGCCTGTCTGTGCCGACGAAAGCTGTCATGACCGGAGCAGCCTTCCCAAGCTGAAGGGCAAGTATGACGTGGTCAACATCAAGCTCGACAAGACCGGCGGGCTGACCGAGGCGCTGGAGCTGCGCCGTGCAGCCCTCGCCGAAGGCTATGACATCATGGTGGGCTGCATGGTTGGCTCGTCGCTGGCAATGGCGCCGGCGACACTGGTGGCGCAGGGCGCTCTGGTCACCGATCTGGATGGCCCATTGCTGCTGGCAGAGGATCGCGAGACACCACTGATCTTCGACGCTGCTGGTGTGCATCCCCCGAGCGCCACGCTCTGGGGCTGAGCGACAGGACCGCTGGCGATGATGGCATGGGTCATTTTGACGGGCGTCTGTCTTGCCTGTTTGACTGGCCTGGGGCTCTTGCGCTGGCGTGACCTCCGGGCCGATAGGGCCGAGGCGCTGCGTTTGCAGGCGTTCCAGCCAGCGCCGCCCCGCCGGTTCGATCCGGCGATGGTTGCCGATTTGCCCGATCCTGCCCGCAAGTTCTTTCTCTGGGCCATCGAGCCGGGCGCCGAGCTGTTTACCGTCGCCGCATTGGAGATGCAGGGCCGGTTCGGTATGGGGAACAAGGCGCACCCGGGCTACATGCCGATGACGGCGCGGCAAACCCTTGCCAGCCCTCAAGGATTCGTCTGGTCCATGCGAGCCGGGCAAGGCCTGCGTCGGATGTCGGGCTCGGATAGCGCCGGCGGGACCCGGTTTTGGCTGGCCGGGCTGGTGCCTGTCGCCCGCTTTGGCGGCACGCAAGATCATCGCCGCTCGGCCTTTGGCCGCTATGCCGCTGAGGCGGTGATGTGGACACCAGCGGCGGTTTTGCCGCGGCCGGGCATCACATGGCAGGGTATCGACGCAGAGACCGCGCGCGTGATCATCGCGCATGACGGAATGGAGCAGGCGATCGAGATGACCGTGGATGCCGAAGGCGCGCCACAAAAAATCGTCTTTGAGCGCTGGAGCAATGCCAATCCTGAACGCCAGTGGCGTTTGCAGCCATTCGGCGCCTTCCTGTCCGCCCCCCAAAGTTTTGCTGGTATCCGGATCCCGACCCATGTCGAGGCGGGTAATCACTTCGGGACCGATGCCTATTTCCCGTTTTTCATAGTCGATGTCACCGGTCTGCGGTTTCCGCCGCCCGCTCGAACTTGACGCTGCCCGCCAATCGCCGCAAGAGACTGCATGTCCCAGAGGAGCCACACATGACCCGTACCGTTTACGTTAATGGCGAATACCTTCCCGAGACCGAAGCCAAGGTTTCCATCTTTGATCGCGGATTCCTGATGGCGGATGCCGTCTATGAGGTGACCAGCGTGCTGGATGGCAAGCTGATTGATTTCGACGGGCATGCGGTTCGTCTCAAGCGCTCGCTGGACGAGCTGGAGATGGCCGAGCCCTGCTCGCGCGAGGAGCTTCTGGAAATCCACCGCAAGCTGGTCGATCTGAACGGCATCGTCGAGGGATTGGTCTATCTTCAGGTCTCGCGCGGTTCGGACGGGGATCGCGACTTTGTTTTCCCGGCGGCAGGCACGCCGCCTTCGCTGGTTCTGTTTACCCAGTCCAAGCCTGGCCTGGCCGACAGTCCGGCGGCCAGAAAAGGGGCCAAGATCATCTCGATCGAGGATATTCGCTGGGGCCGCCGCGACATCAAGACAGTGCAGCTGCTCTATCCCTCGATGGGCAAGATGATGGCCAAGAAGGCCGGATGCGACGATGCTTGGATGATCGAGGATGGATATGTGACTGAGGGCACCTCTAACAACGCCTATTTCGTCAAGAACGGCAAGATCGTCACCCGGCCTTTGTCCAATGACATCCTGCATGGCATCACCCGCAAGGCGGTGCTGCGGCTGGCGCAAGAGGCCCAGATGGAGGTCGAGGAACGGCTCTTCACCATTGACGAGGCGAAATCTGCGGATGAGGCCTTCACCACCTCGGCGAGCGCCTTCGTGATGCCGGTGGTCGAGATCGACGGCGCCACATTGGGTGACGGAACGCCCGGACCGATCGCCCGCCGCCTGCGCGAGATCTACATTGATGAAGCGCGAAAGACCGCGATCTGAAAGGGTTCCGGCCTGAAGCCTGCCAAAGCCACCCTGTCGGGTGGCTTTTTGCATATGCCGGGGTGACCCGCCAGCCCACAGCGTCACCACTTGCGGTTCTGCGACCGCTGGGCAAGGTTGATCGGACAGCCGTTCGTCGCGAAGACGGAGGCAACCGGGAAAGGGCCGAAATGAGCGAGTTCCAACCACGTTTTGGCGGATTTGAACAAAAGGTGCGCGACAGCTTTGCGCGTCAACCGGTGATGGCGACACTGGGCGCCCGGATCGACACCCTGTCGCCGGGCCGGATCGAGCTGAGCATGCCCCATGATCCGGCTTTTGCCCAACAGCACGGATTTCTGCATGCGGGTATCGTTTCGACCGTGCTGGACAGCGCCTGCGGCTATGCGGCCTTTTCCCTGATGGAGAAAGAGGCGGCGGTGCTGACCGTGGAGTTCAAGGCCAACTTTCTGAATCCGGCCCAGGGCAAAACATTTGTCTTCCGGGCCGAGGTGGTAAAACCCGGCCGCACCCTGACCGTGGCCACCGCCACAGCCTATGCGAAGCAGGATGGTCAGGAGCGGGCGATTGCCACCATGACCGCAACCCTGATGGCCTTGGTCGGACGCAGCTGCGTCACCGGATGACGCGCGCGTTTCAGCCCCGGTCGGTCACGTTTTCCTTGAACGCCACCTCGAAAGCGGCCTGTTTATCGGCATTCGCCTCGGTCTGATACTTGGCTTTCCATTCGGCCATCGTCATGCCGTAATAGATCTCGCGAGCCTCGTCCTTGCCCATCTCGATCCCCTTTTCACCAGCGGCTTCCTGGTACCAGCGGGCCAGGCAGTTGCGGCAGAACCCGGCCATGTTCATCAGGTCGATATTCTGCACGTCGGTGCGGTCCTGCATCAGGTGCTTTTGCAAACGGCGAAAGGCTGCTGCCTGGATTTCGATTTCGGTTTGCTTGTCCATGTCGTGGCTCCGGAGGTTGAGGGCGACGGCGCGCGTTTCAATGTCTCGACAAATCTGAGGGTAGCGCCGTTTTCCGTCTCGGAAAACGGCCCGGAAAACGTATCGTTTTCCGGCCCCCGCACAAGGTCAAAGACCACTATCGACCAGCGCGCCCTGCAAGATCGGCACCAGTCGTTCGGCCCAGGCATGTTGCCCGGCATGATCCCCGATCAGGTCGTTACGCAGTTCGATCAGTGCGTTGGGTCGACCAAAAGCTGTACAGTGGGTGTCGATGGCATCACCCGGCAGCACACCTGTATAGGGCTGGTTCACACCGACGCAGAGGTCCCGTTCCGCTTGCAGGCGCGCAATCAGGGGATCGGAGAAACGCCGATCCGCTGTATGCAGCACACCAACATGCCAGGGCCGCGGCTCCCGGCCGCGCAGTTGACGGGTAAACGAATGCATCGACACCAGCACCACACCGGGCGGTGATGCCAACTGTGCCAGCGCGTTGTGATAGGGCCGATAGCACATGTTCAGCCGGCGTTCGCGTTCGGCGGCATCCGCGTGGCGGTTGCCGGGAATGATCGAGCCGTCATAGAGCTTCATCAGCAGCGTCGGATCGTCCTCGCCCCGGTTCGGGTCGATCACCAGCCGCGAGAAATTCGCGGCAATCACAGGTGCCTCGAGCATCTCGCCCAGCAGGCGCGACACTTCGTAGGCACCCACGTCATAGGCGATATGGCGCTCCATGTCCTCGCGCGCCAAACCCAGGTCGCCGCCGCAGATATCAGGCGGTACCGTGTTGGTTGCATGGTCGCAGGTGATGAGCCAGCGTGAACGCCGATCCTCGCCGTGGATAAAAAACGGGGTGTATGTCATGGGCCTGTCATCTAGTTTGCCGCAGGTGTAGGACAGTTGCCGACAAAAGGGAATTGCGCCATAACGAGCGCGATGGATGTTTGCGGTAACAATGCTTGAGCAAGGGAGCGGTCGGTCATGCGTCGCCTGAGAAAAGTGAAAATCGTGGCAACGCTGGGACCGGCGTCGGAAACCTATGAGACGATCCGTGCGCTGCACGAGGCCGGGGCCGACGTGTTCCGCCTGAACATGAGCCACGGCACCCATGACGAGATCCGCGCCAAGCACCAGATCATCCGGCAGGTGGAGAAGGATCTGGACAGTCCGATCGCCATTCTCGCCGATCTTCAGGGCCCCAAGTTGCGGGTTGGAACCTTTGCCAACGACGCCGAGGACCTGGCTGAGGGCGCGGCGTTCCGGCTTGATCTGGACCCCGCGCCGGGCGATGCCAAACGTGTCTGCCTGCCGCATCCCGAGATTTTCCAGGCGCTGGAACCCGGCGCGCATCTGCTGGTCAACGATGGCAAGATCCGGCTGAAAGTGACCGATTGCGGCCCCGACTTCGCCGATTGCACCGTAATCACCGGCGGCACCATCTCGAACCGCAAGGGGGTCAACGTGCCCGACGTCGTCCTGCCCTTGGCGGCACTGTCGGAAAAGGACCGTGGCGACCTGGAATTTGCCTGCCAGTTGGGCGTTGACTGGCTGGCGCTCAGCTTTGTCCAACGCGCACGCGATGTGTTCGAGGCGCGCAGCCTGGCCGATGGACGCGCCGCGATCCTGTCGAAGATCGAAAAACCCGCCGCGGTCGAGGAATTCGATGCCATTTTGGATGCTTCGGACGGGATCATGGTGGCGCGCGGCGATCTCGGCGTGGAACTGCCTGTCGCGGCGGTACCGCCCATCCAGAAACGGTTGGTGCGCCGCTGCCGCGCCGCCGCCAAACCGGTGATCGTGGCCACCCAGATGCTGGAAAGCATGATCGAAAGCCCGATGCCCACCCGGGCCGAGGTGTCCGACGTGGCCACCGCCATTTACGAGGGCACCGACGCCATCATGCTCAGCGCCGAGTCCGCGGCCGGTCAGTATCCGATCGAGGCGGTGCAGACCATGGACAAGGTCGCCATCGAGGTCGAGGCAGACCCCACCTATAGCCAGATCATCGCCGCCTCACGCACCGCCAAGGGCAGCACAATTGCCGACGGGATCGTCGCCGCCGCCCGCGAGATCGCGGAAAAGACCGATATCAAGGCGATCTGCTGCTTTACCCAATCGGGCACCACCGCCCTGCTGACCGCGCGCGAACGCCCGGGAGTACCGATCATCGCCATGACCTCGCTTTTGGCAACCGCCCGGCGGCTTTGCCTCAGCTGGGGATGCCACTGCGTGATTACCCCGGAACTGGAGCGGTTCAAGGGCGCCGTGGTGAATGCCGCGCGCGCCGCGCGCGCAGGTGGTTTCGCCATGGAGACCGATCAGATCGTGGTGACCGCCGGCGTGCCCTTCAACGTACCGGGTACCACCAACATCCTTCGGGTTGCCCCCTGTGACGAACGTTTGATCTATAACACCGACCCGGGCTAAGCTTGCACCGCAAGGAGGAGGGCCCGACATGGACGCCGATCTGATCCTGGTGATAAGCATGGTCGTTGCCGCATTGTCGATTCCGGCCATGGTTTCGGCCTACAGCGAGGCCCGCCGCCCGATCGCCGCCTTTGTCACCCTGATCATTGCCGGGGGCATGGCGGTCCATGCCGTTCGGACCAAACCGGGCGGCTATTCCCTGGCCGAGATCCCAGAGGTGTTCTTTTCGGTTCTGGCCCGTTTCATCTCCTGAAACCCGGGAAAAACCGCTTGCCTCGGACGCGCTTTCTGCGTAAACGGCGCCTCTATTCGCGCGACCGGCCGGTGTGGCATGCCGAGTCGCGCGCAAACCGAACCCAAAAAGGAGACGGAAATGCCCAAGATGAAGACCAAATCGAGCGCCAAGAAGCGCTTCAAGGTGACCGCAACGGGTAAGGTCAAGGCAGGTCAGGCCGGCAAACGCCACGGCATGATCAAGCGCACGACCAAGTTCATCCGCGACGCCCGTGGCACCACCACCCTGTCCGCCCCCGACGCCAAGATCGTCAAGGGCTACATGCCCTACGACCGCTAAGAGGAGATTTGAGAGATGTCCCGCGTTAAAGGTGGAACCGTAACCCACGCCCGTCACAAGAAAGTCCTCAAGGCCGCCAAAGGGTACTATGGCCGCCGCAAGAGTTCGTTCAAGGTGGCAACCCAGGCCGTCGACAAGGCCAACCAGTATGCAACCCGTGACCGCAAGGCCCGCAAGCGGAACTTCCGCGCGCTGTGGATCCAGCGGATCAACGCCGCCGTGCGCAGCCACGACGAGGCGCTGACCTATTCGCGCTTCATCAACGGCCTGAACCTGGCCGGCATCGAAGTGGACCGCAAGGTCCTGGCCGACCTGGCCGTGCACGAGCCCGAAGCCTTTGGCGCCATCGTCGCCAAGGCCCAGGCCGCGCTGGCCGCCTGATACCTCGCATCAGACGAGAGACAGTGAAGGAAAGGCCGCCCCCCGGGGCGGTCTTTTCGTTTCATGGCAAAGACCAGCATGGGCCTTCGGCATCTTCCCCATTGGTCGGGCGCCCTGATTTGGACACTGGATCACAAGCCTCGTCGTGCCGACACAATCAATCTTTCGCCAGGATATCTCGGGCCACCGCCCTGCCCGACAAAACGGCGCCATGTGCCGTGCCGAAATAGCGGGCTGAAGTCGCCTCGCCCGCGAACCAGATTTTTCCGTCCCAATCCGGTCCTGCCAGTTCCGCGCGCGTGGAGGGGCGCGTACCTACGGCATTATAGCTGTAGCTGCCGAGCGTGTGCCTGTCCTGCCCCCACCTTGTGGCCTGGGCCGCGCGCGGTGCCGGAAAACCCGACCCGAACATCGAGCGGAGCGCCTCCCGAGCGGCCGCGACGGTATCGCGGTCGCTCAGGCTTTCCACTTCGGTCGCCGCATCGGCAGCATTGAAACCCACCAGGACAGGTGCCCTTAGTGTCCGGGCAAGCGATACCCATTCGCCCCATAGGCCGGGCCTGGGGCCAAGCCAGCCGATCCAGTCGACATCGTCTGGCCAATGGATGCCATCGAAGCGCAGCCAGCATTTGTTCAAAAGACCCATCCGCAGGCTGCGGGACGCAGCAACGCGATCCTGCGCCAGTGGTTCGGCAAACCGGATGCGCCCGGATTGCAGCACGCCCAGCGGCAGCGTGCAAACGATCACATCGGCGTCGATCCGGCCGCCATCCGCAAGGCGCACGTGTCCCGGAGCGATCCCGGTCACTTCGGCGGAAAGTCGAATATCGAGACCCCGCGCCAGATAAGCAACAATCTGGTCGAACCCGCCCGGAAACAGCGCATCCTGTCCCCCGAATTCGGCATCCTCTTGGCCATACCAGGCTGAAAGCTGCCTGGCGGGGGCGCCATATTCCTGCTCAAGCGTGCTATTGACGAGGTAGAGTACAAGCCTGCGCAACCCCGCATCCGCGCCTCGCCAGCCCGAGGAAGCCTCCAGCGCGTCCAGGACAGACATGTCACGCGACTTCCGATCGGCCTCTGCCAGCGCCCCGCGCAGAATGCGTTCGGCACCACGCAAGTCCGGGTCGATATCGCGCCCGTTTGCATCCTTCAGGATGGCGGCATCGTAGCGGGTGGCCACGACCCGTGCCCCCGCCTCGCGCGCCAGGGCGGTCAGAGGATTGCCGCGCTGGCCGTGAATCCAGCTTGCCCCAAGGTCCATCGGCAAATCCGGCCAGACGCGAGAGGTGTGAATGCGACCGCCGATGCGCGATCGCGCCTCGACAACAGTGACGTTCCGCCCGGCATCGCGCAGGACGCGGGCCGCCGACAAGCCCGCCAGCCCGGCGCCGACAACCAGAATGCGACCCTGCGGTTGACCGAGCACACCCCGTGCCCCAAGGCCGAGCGCCCCCAATCCTCCGATGGCTGCGAGAACCTGACGTCTGGTCGATGCGGTCGTCATGGAGAGGCTGCCCATTTGTCACATTCACAGACACGGGCAGATCCGGCCCTCGGTCGATGCTAGCATCATTTGGGACGCGTGTCTTTGCTCCCCTCCAACTCTTGGTCTGCGCAGTCGCTCACCACATCCGCGACTTGGCGTATTCGGCATAGCCCGCGTCATAGTCCTCGGCGGCGAAGCCGTCGTCCTGTTCACGCAGGAACTGTCCCGCCGTGGGGACCAGCCCGCTTTCGTCGCCCCGCGTCCAGAGGCCCGAGCGCATCAGCGCCTTGGCGCATTGGAAATACATCTCGCCCACCTGGATCACGATGACCGTTGCGGGCTGGCGCCCCTTGCGCTCGAAACTGGCGCGGGCCTGAGCGTCAGGGGTCAGAAAGGCGGTACCGTTCACCCGCACCACGTTCTGACAGCCGGGCACCATGAACATCAGGCTCACCCGGTTGTCGCGCACGATATTGCGCAAGGAGTCGATCCGGTTGTTGCCGCGCCAGTCGGGCAGCCACAGGGTGGCATCGTCGACAATGCGCACCACCGGGCCGTCATCACCGCGCGGGCTGGCATCGGTGCCCTCAGGCCCCACCGTCGACAGCACGCAGAACCGTGCGGCCTCGATCCATTGACGGTAGAGCGGGCTCAGCCTTGTACGCACCTTGGTCAGCGAAGCGGGCACCGCCGCGTCGTAAAGGGTTTCAAGCTCGGTCATGTCGGTTATGGGGCGCATCGGCAGATCCTTTCCAGATTGCCCCTGTCCTAGCTTGTCCTTTTAGAGGAATGTGGCCAAAGATTTAGCAAATGGGCCAAATTGACGATCAGTTCCAATTGCCGGGCTCCTCGGCGGATCGTGTGCAGTCCCTGCCACATGATGTGGTCGGCTATGCGCGCGACTATCGCGACGGCTATGTCTCGGTCCGGCATCGGCATCCCCGGCATCAGCTGATCTATGCGGTCTCGGGCCTGATGATGGCCGAGACGGAGGCCATGTCCTATGCCATCCCGCCCGGATATGGGTTGATCGTCCCGGCAGAGCAGCCGCACGAGATCCGCATGATCGGCGCTGTGCGCCTGCAATCGCTCTATGTCCGCGCAGGCCTGCCCGGAGCGGATGCGCTGGCCCGATGCCGGCTGGTCACGGTGTCGCCGCTGCTGGCGCAGCTGATCGCGGCACTCTGCGAGATGGACAATCCCTGGCCGATGCCGCCCCGCGCCCTGCATCTGAGCCAGCTTATCCTGATCGAACTGCTGGCCGCCCCGGTCTCGCCCCTGGCACTGCCTTACCCCGTCGATCCGCGTTTGCGCCGGGTCTGCGACGCGCTGATCGCCACACCCGCCAGCCCGCGCGACCTGGACGGCTGGGCCACCGAGGCGGGGATGAGCCGCCGCACCTTCAGCCGACATTTCCAGATGGAAACCGGCGTGAGTTTCGGCAAGTGGGCGCAACGGCTGCGCTGTCAGGCGGCGCTGCGAGGGCTGGCCCAGGGCAGGCCCGCCGCCCGGGTCGCCCGCGATCTGGGCTATGCCAATGCCTATACCATGGCGGCGATGATGCGGCGCATGACCTGAGACAGGCGCGGCATCCGGGAAACAGCCGGGTCAAACCACCCAGCCCGTCTTGCAATCGCGCCCATTGGCCGATAGCAGGTTCTGGACCAAATTCAGGGGACCGTCATGGACGATCTTAAAGCCAAATATCTGGGCCAGATCGCAGAGGCCGCCGACGAGGCCGCGATCGAAGCGATCCGCCTTGCCGCCGTGGGCAAGAAGGGCGAGGTGGCGCTGAAAATGCGTGAACTGGGCAAGATGACGCCCGAGGAACGCCAGACCGCGGGCCCGGCACTGAACGCGCTGAAAGACGAGATCAACTCTGCGTTGGCTGCCAAGAAGGCGGCGCTGGCCGATGCCGCGCTTGACGAGCGTCTGCGCAGCGAATGGCTGGACGTGACACTGCCCGCGCGCAACCGCCGCCAGGGCACGCTGCACCCGATCAGCCAGGCCCGCGAGGAACTGACCGCGATCTTTGCTGAAATGGGCTTCTCTGTTGCCGAAGGGCCGCGCATCGACACCGACTGGTACAATTTCGACGCGCTCAACATCCCCGGCCACCACCCCGCACGGGCCGAGATGGACACGTTCTACATGCACCGCGCCGAGGGCGACAATCGCCCGCCGCATGTGCTGCGTACCCATACCTCGCCGGTGCAGATCCGCTCGATGGAGAAAATGGGCGCGCCCCTGCGCGTGATCTGTCCGGGCGGTGTCTATCGCGCAGATTACGACCAGACCCACACGCCGATGTTCCACCAGGTCGAAGGCCTGGCGCTGGACCGCGATATCTCGATGGCGAACCTGAAATGGACGCTTGAGGAATTCGTCAAGGCGTTCTTCGAGGTGGACGATGTCGAACTGCGGTTCCGCGCCTCGCATTTCCCCTTCACCGAACCCTCGGCCGAGGTCGATATCCGCTGTTCCTGGGAAGGCGGCCAGCTGAAGATCGGCGAAGGTGACGACTGGCTGGAGATTTTGGGGTCCGGCATGGTGCATCCCAAGGTGATCGCCGCCGGCGGCATCGACCCGGATGTCTATCAGGGCTTTGCATTCGGCATCGGTATCGACCGTCTGGCAATGCTGAAATACGGCATCCCCGATCTGCGCGCCTTCTTCGATTCCGACCTGCGCTGGCTACGCCACTACGGGTTTACGGCGCTGGACATGCCGAACCTGCATGGGGGGTTGAGCAGGTAAAGGGGTCATCCTGCGCCAGCGCGGAATCAAGGCCTAAGGCTGCCGCGCAATCGCCAGACCGCCCGCACGGGCTGGCGATATTGGACCGCCAGCACGCCCTTCGACGGTTATCCGGACTTGGCTGGCATTAACTGCCCCGCTCAACCCAAGGATCGCCATCCCGCGGTCTGGCGCTTGCGCGGCTCTTACCCCTTCAGATAGTCCTTGTACGGCCGCGCCTTGCGGCCGCGATATTTCACGGTCAGCTCCAGCGGCGTTTCGTTCTCGTCATAGATGCCCAACACGATCCCGCGTTTGCGGGATTTGGTGCGCATGGCGATCAGCTGTTCCTCGCTGCGGGTGGTGCGTTGCGACTGGCGGCGGGTCCAGCGGAACAGCTTGTCATACATCCCGGCTATCACATCGGCATGGGCCGGGTCGCCGCCCAGATCGACCAGTTCCTGCGGGTCGTTCCTCAGATCGAACAGCATCGGGCGCGGGTCGGCCTCGAAATGGATCAGCTTCCAGTCCTTGTCCGCCACCATGAACATCACTGCCTGCCGCACCGAGATGTCGTTCAGATGCGCAATCGGCGAGGCCGAGAAATCGTATTCGCAGATCACGTGATCGCGGAGCGTGTGGTCGCGCGCGCCGTGCAGGATCGGGATCAGGCTTTCCCCTTCGAGGATATGCATCGCCGGTTTGCCGCCCGCTGCCTCGACGAATGTCGGCGCCAGATCGATGCTTTCGACCAATGCGTCACAGACGCTGCCCCGGGTCGCGTCGGCCTCGGGGCGCGGATCGTAGACGATCAGCGGAACCCGCGTCGCGGCATCGTGAAAGAAAGTCTTTTCCCCCATCCAGTGATCGCCCAGGAAATCGCCATGATCCGAGGTCAGGACAATCATCGTGTCCTGCATGCGCCCGGTCTCCTCGAGCCATGTGAAGAGCCGCCCCATCTGGTCGTCGGCCTGTTTGATCAGCCCCATATAGGCGGGGATCACCGCATCGCGCACCTCTTGCCGGGAAAACGCCTCACCCACCTTGGTGTCCATGAAGGCCTTGAACAGCGGGTGGGCGTTTTGCCGTTCGCTGTCGCTGCGCACCACGTCCTGCACATGTTCGGGGCCATACATGCTGGCATAGGGTTCGGGCACGATATAGGGCCAGTGCGGCTTGATATAGCTCAGGTGACAGCACCACGGACCGGTCTGGTGTTCGATGAATTCCATCGCGCGGGTGGTCAGATAGGGGGTCTCGCTGTCCTCTTCGGCGATATTGGCGGGGCGGGTCGCGTTCTTGAGGAACCAGCCCGATTGCACATTGCCCTCGGCATCCAGCCCGGAATTGGCAAAGTCGTGCCAGGGGTTGTCGCTCTCATAGCCCTTGGCGCGCAGGTACTTGTTGTATTCCCTGGCGCCATCGGGGTCGTAATAGCCATCCGGTCCCTCGGGCAGCATGCCATCGTCGCGCTCGAAGACGTCGAACCCGCATTCCGCCACCCGCGCCCCGATCAGCGAATCCGGCTCAAGCCCCAGCCGTGCCATGCCTTCCTCGTCCGCGCGCATGTGGGTCTTGCCCACCAGCCAGCAGCCCATCCCGGCCGCACGCAGGTGGTCGCCCATGGTCATCTCGCCCACCTTGAGCGGTATGCCGTTCCAGCTGGCTCCGTGCGAATGCACATAGCGCCCGGTATAGGTGCTCATCCGGGACGAACCGCAGATCGGCGACTGGATATAGGCACGGTCGAAGCGCACCCCTTGTGTCGCCAACTGGTCGATATTGGGCGTGTTCAGGGTCTTGTGGCCGTAACAGCTGAGGTAATCCCAGCGCAGCTGATCAAACATGATGAACAGGATATTCATGGGCGCGCATACCTTTTACATATCTGTCGGAAAGCCTGCAGTTCCGGTCTAGACTACCCGCACTCTAGCCGGGTTGGGACCAAGTAGGAAACATGGCACCGGGCCCTTCCGTGCATTTCTGGCCAAGGGTTTGGCTCGCCTGTCGGTAAGCTTTAACTTAGCTGCCCTTCAGGCGGGGTCTGAACGGCCTAAAGCGTAGGATTCACTGTTGCCGGGTTGCCCTTTTGTGCCCCGAATCCTTGCGCACTCACCAGCATCGTGACTTGCGACAAAGCTTCTTTCGGAGTCATGTTGCGGCTGGGCAAGGTGTTGCGGCCTTGGATGTGGGCTCGATCGGAGAGGGAATTTTGCGGATGGCGCAATTGGTGATCTATGCGCTGCAAGTTGGGGGAGGCTCGCTGGCGATCTGCCAGTTGCCGGGCCTGTCTGGCAACTATTCAAGTGATATTGATCTGATCGGGTCCTGGGCGCCCGGGCTGGTGATCTCGATGACGACCGAGGTCGAGATGTTGCAGCACGGTG
This sequence comes from Ruegeria alba, assembly GCF_022321465.1. Lineage (NCBI taxonomy): Bacteria > Pseudomonadati > Pseudomonadota > Alphaproteobacteria > Rhodobacterales > Roseobacteraceae > Ruegeria > Ruegeria alba. The sequence goes on from NZ_JAKOEM010000019.1 coordinate 30,201, forward strand.
CACGCAATTTTGGTGCTGATATCCAGAGTCGCGCCTGCCGCTGGGCTCATCTGCCGGTCGATGATTTCGGAGTGCCTGGCCGTGATGCCGAGATCAGTTGGAAGGCGATCAGCAAATCGGCCCGGCATGCGCTGCGCGGCGGCGGGCGCGTATTGATCCATTGCAAGGGCGGCTGTGGCCGGTCGGGCATGGCGGCGTTGCGCCTGATGATCGAGACGGGCGAAGAGCCGAAGGCGGCGCTGGCGCATTTGCGGTCGGTCCGCTCCTGTGCGGTGGAAACCGACGCCCAGATGGACTGGGCGCTGGCAGGCCGTGCTATCCGGGACTGATCCTTCAGGCCGTTGCTTGCGCTGTCGCAGCAGAGTGGACGCAGCGGGGGCGGGCCTCGGCCATGGCGCATGGTACCGGGCCCAGCCCGGCGGCAAATCCCGCTCCGTCGGGTGTCATCAGCGCATCGGCAAAGCGATTCAGATGCGACAGGGCGGTGTCTTCGTCGACGCCGCAGAACACGCGGATCCGGCTGTGCGAGGCGGCGTAGCGGGCCATGCAACCTGCTCCACACGGGGGCATCTCGCAATGCCCCTCGATCGCGAAACCTGCATCGGTCATCGGTTCAGCCTGCCGCAGCGCGCGGGCGAGGTTCTCGGCCAATGCCGACAACGCCGGGCAGGGCCTGCCGGTTCGGCGACAGAGCGTTGCGGCAAATTCATGCGTTCTTGTAGTCCAGATCATCCTGCGCCCTCCGCGCGGCGGAACAGGGTGTCGGGGACCGGCCGATCAGGGCCTAGGCATCCCGTCCGGACACCCCGCCCGGGTTCGAGTTACGGTTGCGATGGCAGGTCTCCTGACTTGCGGGTCCGGGCTTTGCCGGCCTTCCCGGCCCGGAGGGCCAGTGGCATTTCGGCATCGCTCACCGCTTACAGTTGCGGGGGCAGTCTCGGCATTGGTCCCCTGTCGCCAGAGGGCCGCACCGTGTTCCCTTTTCATCCCGGCGCATGTGCCACCGGGAACCATCGCCTCAGCGGTAGCGGGTGATGCGGGCCGAAGTCAAGCCGGGTGTTTCTGCCGGATTTTTCCCCATGTGGCGGGATGCTAGTATGGGTATCGAGTAGTCAGGCTGAAAAAGGGTGCCGTTATGCGGTTGAGAGGGGTGCGCGGCAGCAAGAATGTCGAGGATCGCCGCGCGCAGCGCGGCCGCGGTGGCATAGCCATCGGCGGGCGTGGGCTGGGTATCGGCGGGGTGCTGCTGCTGTTGGTGATCAGCGCCTTTACCGGCATCGACGTCACCCCGTTCCTGACCGAACAGCCGGGCCCGAGCCAGAGCACACCCAAGGAACTGACCGCCGAAGAGCGGCAGGCGGGCGAATTCGTCTCGCGCGTATTGGCCACAACCGAGGATGTCTGGGGCACGGTGTTCCGCGACCAGCTTGGCCGCGACTACATCCCGCCGACGCTGGTGCTGTTCTCTCAGGTGACATCCAGCGCCTGCGGCGGCGCCTCGGGCGCGACCGGGCCCTTCTACTGCCCGGCCGACCAGAAGGCCTATCTGGACACAGATTTCTTTGCCACGCTGGCGCGGCGCTTGCAGGCGGGTGGCGATTTTGCCGCCGCCTATGTGATCGCACACGAGGTGGCCCATCACGTGCAGAATCAGCTGGGCATTCTGGGCCAGGTGGATCAGGCGCGCCGGCAATCCTCGCAGGTCGAGGCCAACGCCCTGACTGTGCGGCTGGAATTGCAGGCCGATTGCCTGTCCGGGGTCTGGGCGCGCTCGGTCCGGGGTCTGATGGAACGCGGTGATCTGGAAGAGGCGTTGAACGCCGCTCGGATGATCGGCGACGACCGGCTGCAACGGCAGGCGGGCCGGGTGCCGCAACCGCATACATTCACCCACGGCACTTCGGCGCAGCGGGCGGCCTGGTTCGAACGCGGCTTTGATAGTGGCCGGGTCGCAAGCTGCGACACGTTCAGCACCAACCGGCTCTAATCCGCGCGCGGCAGCATCTCGGGCAGACGGCGCAGCACGTCCGAGGACTGCCGGGCACGGGCCAGCATCCAGCCGCCTTGCAGCAGGATGAACATGGTCTCGGCGGTCTTTTGCGGATCGGCCAGCCCAAAGCGCCTGGCGTGATGCGCGCCCTCGGTGATCCAGCCTTCGAACAGGTGGCGGGCATGGGCGCGAAACGCGGCGTTGTCCGGCCCTTCGAACAGGGTCGACGAGATCGGGCAGCCATCCCACTGGCCCGATTTGTCGAATAGTTTCGCGACCTTGCCGCACAGAGCCTCCATCCCGGCATGAAAGCTCTCGGCTGGTTCGAACGAGGCCGCGATCAGCCGCAGCATCTGGTCCGAGGCCCAGGTGGCCGAGGCCAGCGCCAGGTCGGATTTCCCATTGGGAAAGTGGTGATAGAGCGAGCCCTTGGGCGCCTCTGCCTCGGCCAGCAGCTCGGACAATCCAACACCGTGATACCCCCGGCGCTGGAACAGCTGGGCGGCGGTGCGGATCAAGCGATCTTTGGTCGGAAGCGGACGTTGGGTCATGTGCCGGGGATATTGACAGCTCTAGACCGATTGGTCCAGACATGAGGAATAGACCAATCGGTCTAGGGAATCTGGAGGTCGCAATGCTGGATATGCAGTCATCTGTCAGGGTCGAGGATTTTCATTTCCCCGCCGGGTCGGCGCAGCTTTCGGCGCGGCTCTATCTCCCGGCGGGCACGCCCCGGGTTGCGGTGGTGATCAACAGCGCCACCGGGGTGCCGCGCGACTATTACCAGCATTTCGCCACATGGCTGGCGGCCGAGCAGGGCATGGCCTGCCTGACCTATGATTATCGCGATTTCGGGCATTCGTTGCGGGGGCCGCTTGCGGCCTCGACCGCCACCATGTCCGACTGGGCGCTCATTGACATGCCCGCCGCCTATGCCGAGATGCAGCGCCGGTTTCCCGGCCTGCCGCTCTGGGTGATCGGCCATTCGCTGGGCGGCATGCTGGGGCCGCTGCAACCGGGCATCGAGCCCATCGCGCGCATGATCTGCGTCTGTTCCGGGCTGGTGCATCACTCGGACCACCCCTGGCCCTATCAGGCGCTGGCACGGCTGTTCTGGTTCGGCCATGCGCCCCTGCTGGTCAAGACCTTGGGCTATCTGCCGGGCCGCGCGATTGGCTTTGGCACCGACCTGCCGCCCGGCGTCTATTGGGAATGGCGGCGCTGGTGCACAACACCCGGCGCCTATCTGTCCGAGACAGGCACCCGCCTGCCGAAACCCGATTGGGGCCGCTCGAACGCGCAGGTCGATCTCTTTGCCTGCGCGGATGACGATACGATCCCGCCCGAGTGTGTCTGGCGTCTGGCCGATCTCTATGGCGCCAGTGCCCGGCGGCACCTGTTGCGGCCAAAGGAGCACGGGGTAAGCGAAATCGGCCATCTGGGCGCCTTTGCCCGGCGCAATGTCGCACTCTGGCCCCGGCTGATCGCCCCCTGACGCGGGGGCGATCCCGAGGCTGGTCAGCCCTTGTTCCGGCCCTCCTTGTCGCGCATCACCGCGCGAACCATCTTGCCAAACGCCTTGTCGCGCGAGCGTGCTTCGGCCACGCTTTCCGAGTTGCGCGCATCCTCGCGCCGCAACTTGCGCCAGCGGTCGAGGCGGGCAGGCTCCAGCGTTCCCGCCGCAATCGCGGCCTGGATGGCGCAGCCCGGTTCGCTGTCATGTCCGCAATCCGAGAAACGACAGCCGGTGGCAAGGTCCGAAAGGTCCTGAAACACCTCGTCGATCCCGTCGCCCGCATCCAGCAGGCGCAGGGCCCGCATGCCCGGTGTATCGACCAGCCAGCCGCCGTTGACCATCCGCCGCAGGGCGCGGGCGGTGGTGGTGTGACGGCCCTTGGCATCATCCTCGCGGATGCCGGCCGTGGCCTCCTGCGTACCGGTGAGAGCATTCATCAACGTGGTCTTGCCAACGCCTGATGAGCCCACCAGCGCCCCGGTCTGGCCGGATGGGCACCATGAGAGGATCTGATCCAGATCGGCAGGATCAAGAGCGTTGACCGCCAGCACCGTCAGAAACGGCGCCAGCGCCTCGGCCCGCGCGACATAGGCGCGGGGGTCGGTACAGGTGTCGGCCTTGGTCAGCACTACAACGGGATAACACCCGGCCTGATGGGCCAGCGCCAGATAGCGCTCCAATCGGGGCAGGTTGAAATCGGCGTTGCAGGAACTGGTGATGAACAGAACGTCGACATTGGCCGCGATCAGCTGCGCCTCGGCCCCGGTACCCGCCGCGCGCCGTTTCAACAGGCTGCGCCGGTCGAGCAGATGCCGGATGCGGTGCTCGGGATCGGCCAGGACCCAATCGCCCACGGCAAAGGTGCCGGTCGACTGGTCGGGTGGGGTCATCAGGGTACATTCGCCCTCGGGCGACAATCCGGTCAGGGTGCTGCGGTGAATGGCTGTCAGGCGATAGGGCGTACAGCCGGAATGGGCCGCGGCCTGCGCGGCAAAGAAAGAGGACCATCCAAGGTCCGGGAGTGTAAGAGACATCGGTCTGCCTGTTGCGAAAGAACGCAAGACGGGCGGATGGCGCACGCGCATCCGGCCGGAACGGGTTCAGGCAGGGGTGTGAGTCGTCAGAACCGCGCTGCCCGAAGGGTCTTTGCTACAATCATACATCCCTCCGCAGTCTACAGGGTTCCGGGAGCCGCAAGCGCGGCGGTGCAAGTGAGAGGCTGGACATCGACCCAAGCGGGACTCGTTGTGGCTGCTTCCTTCCGGACCTGACCAGGTTGGCGAGGCGCTCGCCCGCGCCAACCTCTCGCGACCCGATATAGGCAGGTCGGGCCGGGATGACAAGATCTCAAAGCCCGAGGCGCAGGCAGAGAAACCCCTCGTCATCCAGACCGAGATCGGTGACGTCACGCCCGGCAAGCTCGTCGAGGTGGTCGCGGGCCCGCGGTCCGGTGCGAAGGATCGCGCTCTGCCCAGGCATGGGCGCCAACCTCCAGGGATGCGGCGCCTGCTCCAGTGGGTCGTCAGGCAGCCGTCCGGAGAGGTAGTCATGCAGGGCGCTCTGTATGCGCAGGCTTGGCAGTGGAATGGGCTGACCCCGCTTCAACATCAGGAAATGGCCGCCGCCGTTGGTGCGGTAGTTGTTGAGTACAACCACGAATTTTTGTCGGTCATTAACCGGCGCTCCGTTGTGGTGCAGGGAACCGATCCGCCGGTTCTCCTCCGCGATCAGGTGACCGCCGGTATCGTAGCGCGCTGGCGCGCTCGGATTGATCTCATAGGTCAACCCGTAAAGGCTGTCGAAATTATGTCCGGGCACGGAAGTATCCAGCAACATGTCACAGGCCCCGGCTGGTGCCGGGGTCAGGAACACGCCGGCGGCCATTTCCAGCCATTCGCGCAGTTCGGCGCCGGTTAGAACCAGCGCCCGCAACTCGTTGGGAAACATGTGCAGGTCGGCCACATGGCGCATCGACAATGGTCCAGCGGGAACGTCGGTATAGTGGTCCGGCCCGGCGCGACCTCCTGCCTTGAGTGGTGAGACCGAAGAAAGCACAGGCAGTTCGGCAAGAGCCGTGCTTTCAAGAAACGGGCGCAATGCGGCGGCCTGAGCGGCGGCAACCTTGGCCAGCCCACGATCCGGAGCGACAAAGGTAAAATAGCTGTGCATCGGCTCTTGCGCAAGTCCGGCAGGCTGATTAGCGGCGGCGCGCGTGGCGGCATGATCCGCCGCAAGCAGGTGGGTCAGTACCGCATCCTCGCAGTCGTCGGTCGGGCGCAGGCTAGCGTTTGCCTGGTCGACGCGCCAGCGACCATCTGTGCCTTGTTGCAGTTCCAGGTCGATGATCCCCAGATGGGAACCGTGGTGTCCCGGCATAACAACCGGCGTGCCACGTATCAGCGCTTCGGATACGCGCCTGTCGGGACAAGAGCTGGGGCCATGCGACGGAAGCCGCAGATGCGTATGTCCAGCAACTATCGCGTCGATACCTTCAAGTGCCGCCAGAGGGATTACAGCGTTTTCCTGATCAGGAGCGGCTACCGCCTCTGCCAGGCCGGAATGGGCCAAAGCGACGATCAGATCGCAGCCTTCGGCTTTGAGTCGCGACACTGTCTCGCGCGCGGCATCGACGATGCCCTCGACGCGCATCCGGCCTGCCAGGATATGAGCATCCCACTCCATCGTCTGCGGTGGCAATGCGGCTAACACGCCGATCCGTAACCGGGTCGCAACGGAGGCCTTTCGAACCTCTCGATCAAGGATAGCCATCCGCTGCCAGGGGGCCGTGCCGTCCAGCCTGTGCGCGTTAGAACAAACCACCGGACAGGGTGCCTGTTCCAACACTCGATCCAGCACCTCAAGCCCGAAGTTGAAATCGTGATTTCCCAGCCCCAGAGCGTCATATCCGAGATAGGTAAAGGCCCGCATCAGCGGATGCGGGGCTTCGGGACGTTTGGCAGCGATATCGCCCATCTGGGTACCCTGAATGCTGTCGCCGTTGTCCAGCAGCAGGGACAGATCCACACCCGGTTCTGTGCGGGCGGTGTGGATCAGCGGGGCAATCCGAGTCAACCCTCCGGATCTTTCCCGGCGGTCGGCGTAATAATCAAAACCTGTCAGCTGCATATGCAGGTCAGTGGTGGCGAGTAGACGCAGACGCATCACGGGGCGCCGGGATGTGGTAAGGGAGTGGGCTGAGCGGTTCTCAGAAGGGCTATTCAAAATCCGGTATCCAGTCGCCGCACAATTCATCCCTGGGTAGAGTTCCCTACTGTCAAATATACAAAATCGCTGTATGGCAAGAGGTTAGTTGCTCAGGATTTGTGTCAACTCTGTCTCTGTCTGGCGTCATCTGACGCAGATGGCGATTGAATTGCGCCACCCGCCATGGCAGCCCTGAGCAACCGGTGGGTCGGTGAACGACAAATTTGGGGGCAGTCATGAAAATCGCAGAACAGGTCACATTCGGAGGGTCGGGTCTGGACCGGGCGGCGCATCTACGCGGTGACGTAACGGAACAGGAGCGTATGTCGGCCGATCCGCGCGCTCGTTGTCTGTTGCTTTGGCGCGGCAAGCTGTTGGTGGAAGGTGAGCGGCTAGAGCTTCTGGCGTGGGTTGCGCCAACCCACGCTCTGGTGACCGAAGGACCAGGCGGTGAGGCCGAGACGCCTATTTTCCTGGGCCTAGATGAGGACGGCGCGCCGATTTTTGCGCAGGACATTTCGGCGTGGCAGGCCGAGGGACAGGACCTGACCGGGCTTGGCGGGTTCGTGGACCGCTCCGAACAGCAGCACCCCGATTTGCCCAAGGGGCAGGTGTTTGCCGAGTTGCGGCGGATCATGACCCGGCTCAGCCCGCGCGATGCTGAACTGGCCGCCACAGCCAAGGCCGTGATCGGCTGGCACGCCAGTCACAGGTTCTGCGCCCGCTGTGGCGCCCGCAGCGAAATATCGCAGGCGGGGTGGCAACGCGGCTGCCCGGCTTGTGGTGGCCAGCACTTCCCACGTACCGATCCGGTGGTGATCATGCTGATCACACACGGCGACCAGGTGCTGATGGGGCGTTCTCCGGGCTGGCCCGAGGGGATGTATTCGCTGCTGGCGGGTTTTGTCGAACCGGGCGAGACGCTGGAGGCAGCCGTGCGCCGCGAGGTGCTGGAAGAGGCGGGCGTGCGCGTCGGCTCGGTCACCTATCTGTCCAGTCAACCCTGGCCGTTTCCGGCCTCTCTGATGTTCGGCTGCGCGGGCGAGGCCCTGTCGCGCGACCTGAAAATCGACCCGGTCGAGATCGAGGATGCCATATGGGTCAGCCGCAGCGACATGATGCTGGCCTTTGCCGGAGAGCATCCACGCCTGCTGCCCGCCCGCAAAGGGGCGATTGCCCATTTCCTGTTGCAGAACTGGCTTGCGGACACGTTGGATTAAGGGGAAACTCGCGCAAAAATCACAACCGACGAGGGATCATGCAGTTCGTTAGCAAGGAAGACATCGAGGCGCCTGTGGCGCAGGTCTTTGCCATCCTGTCGGAATTCGAAACCTTCGAACGCTCTGCCATGCGCCGCGGGGTCGAGGTGCAGCGCGTCGATGCCAGCGCCCCGATCGGGGCAGGCATGGCCTGGGACACCCGGTTTCGTCTGCGCGGTAAGCCGCGCGAAATGCATGTGGTGTTGAAACAGTATGACGCACCGTCGCTGATGCGCTTTGCCAGTCACAGCAAGGGCATCAACGGCGATGTTGTGATCGAGCTGCTGGCGCTGTCGCCGCGCCGTACCCGCTTGAGTTTCTCGGTCGAGTTGAAGGCCAATACCCTCTCGGCACGTCTGTTTCTGCAATCGCTGAAACTGGCGCGCAAGAACATGTCCCGCCGGTTCAAGCTGCGGATGGCCGAATTCGCCAAGGAAATCGAAAGCCGCTGCGCCCGCTGAGCGGGCGCCTTTGTGAATCGAACAGTCAGGCGGTCGTTTCAGCTGCGGGGCCGGGCAGCGGGATAAACGCCCAGGATTTCGACATTGTTGGTGAAATGATTCAGCTCGTCCATCGCGAGGCGCACATTGTCGTCCTCGGGGTGACCGACGATATCGGCATAGAACTGCGTGGCCGAGAACGAGCCATCCAGCATGTAGCTTTCCAGCTTGGTCATGTTGACGCCATTGGTGGCAAATCCTCCCAGCGCCTTGTACAGGGCGGCGGGAATGCTGCGCACCTCGAACACGAAACTGGTGATCATGCCGAAATCACCGCGGCGCGAATCGTCTGTCTCGCGCGACATCACCAGGAAACGCGTTGTGTTGTTGTCGGTATCCTCGATATGGCGGGCAAGCACGTTCAACCCATAGATTTCGCCTGCCAGTTCGCTGGCCAGTGCCGCGTGGGTCTTGTCGCCGCGTTCGGCCACTTCGCGCGCGGCGCGGGCGTTGTCTGGGCTGACCCGGCCGGTGATGCCGTGCTGTTTCAGAAAGCCCGCACATTGCGGAAGCAGAACCAGATGCGAATGGGCGTCGCGGATATCGTCCAGTGTCGCGCCCGGCACACCCAGCAGGTTGATATGCACGCGAACAAAGGCCTCGTCGATGATATGCAGTCCGCTATGGGGTAGCAGGCGGTGGATATCGGCGACCCGGCCATAGGTGGTGTTCTCGACCGGCAGCATCGCCAGCTCGGCCTCGCCCCGGCGCACCGCGTCGATCACGTCCTCGAAGGTGCGGCAGGGCAGCGCCTCCATGTCCGGGCGTGCGTTGCGACAAGCCTCGTGACTATAGGCGCCGGGCTCTCCCTGAAAGGCGATGCGATGGGTCATGGGGTCGTTTCCGTGCAACAAGTTACATTTTGGGCGTTTGGTCGCGGTGTCTATACCTTGCCTCTTGCGAGGGGAAGCCTTAGACAGCCGCCCAGACAGCTGAAATGGACTCGCGATCAATGTTCGACACGATGACAGTTACCAAGGCCGCTGCCGGCCTGTTCGGCGCTTTCCTGGCGCTTCTTCTCGCCAAGTGGGCGGCCGAGACGGTCTATCATGTTGGTGGCCACGGCGACGAGCCCGCCTATGCAATCGAAGTAGCCGAAGCCGAAGATGCCTCCGGTGAAGAAGAAACCGTCAGCTTTGAAGAGCTGATGGCCTCGGCGGATGCCGCCAAGGGCGAAAAAGTGTTCAAGAAATGCGCCGCCTGCCACAAGGTCAATGGCGAAGACGCCACCGGCCCGCATCTGGATGGCGTGGTTGGCCGTGCGGTCGCCTCGGTTGCCGGCTTTGGCTATTCCGGCGCCATGCAGGGTCACGGCGGAGACTGGACGCCCGAGGCGCTGGATGAATTCCTGGCCAAGCCTTCGGCGGCGGTTCCGGGCACCTCGATGAGCTTCTCGGGCCTCAAGAAACAGGGCGACCGGGTTGACCTGATTGCCTATCTGCAGAGCGTTTCGAACTGATCGCTCGACACAGACCGGTTTTGACCAAAGGCCGCTGCCCCGTGCAGCGGCCTTTTTCGTCGGTCGGGGTGACTTCACGATTGCTTCACCTATTCTAAACTTGCAACTCCCCACGCTGGACCATTAGCTAACGGCAACAAGATTGGTGGATATGCCAACCCAACCCGGAGGAAGAGCCTTGACTATACGCCCGCGCGCCGCCACCCGTGCCAAAGCATTGGATATCCGGCCCGGTGTGATGCTGCTGGTCGCAGGGATCGTCCTGCTGGCGCTGGTTGGACTTGCGCGCGCCGAAGAGACGATCATCAAGAGCCACGGGTTCTCTGAATTCGGCGATCTGAAATACCCCGCGGGGTTCGCACATTTCGACTATGTGAATCCTGATGCGCCAAAGGGCGGCGAACTGAGTTATGCCGCGATCGGGACCTTCGACAACCTCAACCCGTTCACCCGCAAGGGACGGGCGGCGGCGCGATCGGCGGACCAGTACGAATCTCTGCTGACGCCGTCATATGATGAACCGGCTTCCTACTACGGTTTGGTAGCCGAAAGCCTGGAATACCCCGAAAGCCAAGACTGGGTGATTTTCAACATTCGGCCCGAGGCGCGGTTTTCCGATGGCACGCCGATCACCGCCGAAGATGTGGTGTTCAGCCACGAATTGCTGCTGGAGCAAGGGCTGAAATCCTATGCCGAGGCAGTCAGGAAACGCATTCCCAAGGCCGAGGCGCTGGATGATCACCGTGTCAAATTCCATTTCGCCCCGGACATCCCGCGCCGTGCGCTGATCACCCAGGTCGGGGGTACGCCGATCTTTTCCAAGGCCTGGTTCATGGCCGACCCCGAGAAACGCCGTCTGGACGAACCGCGTCTGGAGCAGGGCATCGGATCGGCGCCTTATGTGCTGGACAGCTTCGACATCAACCGGCGCATCACATATCGCCGCAATCCCGATTACTGGGGGGCGCATCTGAACGTGAATGTCGGGCGCAACAACTACGACAGTATCCGGATCGAGTATTACACCGACACCATCGCCGCGATGGAGGGGTTCAAGGCGGGGAACTACACGCTGCGGCAGGAGAACAACTCGAAAAGCTGGGCCACCGCCTATGACTTTCCGGCCATCGAAAAAGGCCATGTGGTCAAGGCAGAACTGTTGGATGGCGACGTGCCCAGTGCCAGCGGTTTCGTGATCAACATGGACCGGCCGCAGTTCCAGGATATCCGCGTACGCGCGGCGGTGCAGTTGGCGTTCAACTTTGAATGGACCAATGACAGCCTGCAATATGGTCTGTTCCAGCAGCGCCATTCCTTCTGGCAGGGCACGCCGCTGGAGGCGACCGGGCTGCCCCAAGGCCGCGAGCGCGAGGTGCTTGAGGCGCTGGGCGACGCCCTCGATCCAGCGGTTCTGAGTGAAGAGCCGGTCAGCGCCCATAGTTCCAGCCCAGACCGTCAGAACGACCGCAAGAACCTGCGCCGCGCGATGAAGCTGTTGGATGAGGCGGGCTGGGCCGTCGGCAGCGATGGTATCCGGCGTAATGCGGCGGGCGAAACGCTGAGGATCGAGTTCCTGTCGGATGAACCGACGCTTGACAGGATCATTCAGCCCTTTGTCGATAACCTCAAGGTCATGGGCATCGACGCCCGGTACAACCGCGTCGACGATGCGCAATTCACCCTGCGGCGGCGCGACCGCGATTTCGACATGATCATGGGCGGCTACCCGATGTCGCTGCAACCGTCGACCGGGCTCTATCAGCAATTCGGAAGCGAGGCGGCGGCCTATTCCGTGTTCAACCCTTCGGGCGTCCATGGGCCGGATATCGAGCCGCTGATCGACGGAATCGTCGCAGCGTCGACCACCGAAGAGTTGCAGGCCAACGTGCGCGCGCTCGATCGCGTCTTGCGGGCCAAGCGGATCATGGTGCCGACATGGTACCTGGGCAAATACTGGGTGGCTTATTGGGACAAGTATTCCTATCCCGAGAACCTGCCTCCCTATGCGCTGGGGGTCGAGGATTTGTGGTGGATCGATTCTGACCGTGCAGCAGCGCTGAAATCTTCGGGCGCGTTGAGGTAACCGGTCTCGATGGGTGCCTATATCCTCAGACGATTGCTGCTGGTGATCCCGACGCTGCTTGGGATCATGCTGGTCAATTTCGTGCTGGTGCAATTCGTGCCGGGTGGCCCGGTGGATCAGGCCATCGCTCAGTTGCAGGGCGGTGGCGATGTATTCGAAGGTTTCGCAGGCCAGGGCAACGATGCGCAGTTGAACAGCCAGACCAACGCGGTGAACGACCGCTATATCGGTGCACGTGGCCTGCCGCCGGAATTCATCAAGGAATTGGAAGAGCTTTACGGGCTCGACAAGCCGGCGCACGAACGGTTCCTGCTGATGCTTTGGAACTATCTGCATCTGGATTTCGGCGAAAGCTATTTCCGCAAGATCGACGTTGTCGACCTGGTTTTGGAGAAGATGCCGGTGTCGATCACGCTGGGCCTGTGGTCGACGCTGATTGCCTATGCGATCTCGATCCCCTTGGGCATCCGCAAGGCGGTGCGCGATGGCTCGCGTTTTGACACCTGGACCAGCGGGCTGATCATCGCGGCCTATGCGATCCCCGGGTTCCTGTTCGCCATCCTGCTTTTGGTTCTGTTTGCCGGGGGCAGCTATTGGCAGATCTTTCCGCTGAGGGGCCTCACCTCGGACAATTTCTCGGAGCTGTCTTTGCTGGGCAAGGTGCTGGATTATTTCTGGCATATCGCCCTGCCGCTGACCGCCTATACCATCGGCGCCTTCACCACGCTGACGCTGCTGACCAAGAACAGCTTTCTGGACGAGATAAAGAAGCAATACGTGATCACCGCCCGCGCCAAGGGGCTGAGCGAAAGCCGGGTTCTCTATGGCCACGTATTCCGCAATGCGATGCTGATCGTGATCTCGGGCTTTCCGGGCGTGTTCCTGTCGGTCTTTCTGGGCGGCTCGCTGATCATCGAGACAATCTTCTCGCTCGACGGTCTTGGCAGACTGGGGTTCGAGGCCACGGTGGCGCGTGATTATCCGGTGATGTTCGGAACACTCTTCGTGTTCGGCCTGATTGGCCTCTTGGTCGGGATTCTGTCGGACCTGACCTATGTGTTGGTCGATCCCCGCATCGACTTTGAGCGGCGGGAGGGCTGAGCCATGCGCCTGTCGCCTCTGAACCAGCGCCGCTGGAACAACTTTTGCCGGAACCGCCGCGCCTTCTGGTCGCTGATCGTGTTTTCGGTCCTGTTCGGGATTTCGCTCTTCGCCGAGTTCCTTGCCAATGACAAGCCGATCCTGGTCAGTTATCGCGGCGAGTTGCGGATGCCGATCTTCTCTTTCTACCCCGAAACCGCCTTTGGTGGCGATTTCCAGACCGAGGCGATCTATCGCGACCCCGAGGTGAAATGCCTGATCGCCAGCGGCGGCATCGAAGACTGTTTCGACGATCCCGAAGGGGTGATCGAACAGATTGAGGCGGGCACCTATCAGGCCGAGGGTTTCGAACAGGGTTGGGCCATCTGGCCGCCGATACCCTATTCCTATCGCACCTCGGTCGATCGCCCCGGCGCAGCACCGCTGCCCCCAAACGAGCAGAACCTGCTGGGCACCGACGACACCAAGCGCGACGTGCTGGCGCGGGTGATCTACGGGTTCCGCCTGTCGATCCTGTTTGCACTGATCGTGACCTTTGCCGCCTCGATCATCGGGGTGATCGCTGGCGCGATACAGGGGTTCTTTGGCGGTCGTACCGACCTGATCATGCAGCGGGTGATCGAGATCTGGGGCGCCACGCCGGGCCTATACGTGATCATCATCATGTTCTCGATCTTTCAGCGCAGTTTCTGGATGCTCGTCATCATCTCGATCCTGTTTGGCTGGACCGCGCTGGTGGGCGTGGTCCGGGCCGAGTTCCTGCGCGCCCGAAACCTGGAATATGTGCGCGCGGCGCGGGCGCTGGGTGTCAGCGACTGGACCATCATGTTTCGCCACATGCTGCCCAACGCGATGGTGGCGACGGTTACCATCCTGCCATTCCTGGTTACGGGGTCCATCGGCGGGCTGGCCTCGCTCGATTTTCTGGGCTTTGGCCTGCCCTCCTCGGCCCCGTCGCTGGGGGAGCTGACCTTGCAGGCCAAGCAGAACCTGCAGGCGCCCTGGCTGGCCTTTACCGCGTTTTTCACCTTTGCCATCATGCTGTCGCTGCTGGTCTTCATCTTCGAAGGCGTACGCGATGCATTCGACCCCAGAAAGACCTTCTCATGAGTGCGCTTCTCGAGGTCAAAGGGCTGAGTGTCTCGTTTCGCCAGGATGGGCGGATCAGCCAGGCGGTGCGCGGCGTGTCCTTCACGGTTAACCGGGGCGAAACCGTTGCGCTGGTCGGTGAAAGTGGCTCGGGCAAGTCGGTCTCGGCGCTGTCCACCGTTTCTCTCTTGGGTGACAGCGCGATTGTCGAAGGCTCGGTCACCTACGACGGGCAAGAGATGATCGGCGCCAGTGAGCAGCGGCTGATGGATGTGCGCGGCAACGATATCAGTTTTATCTTCCAAGAGCCGATGACCTCGCTCAACCCGCTGCACACGATCCGCAAGCAGATGGCGGAATCGCTGGCCTTGCATCAGGGTCTGGTGGGCGAGGCGGCACAAGAGCGCATTCTGGAGTTGCTGGTCAAGGTCGGCATCCGCGACCCGGAAACCCGGCTCGACGCCTATCCGCACCAGCTGAGCGGCGGGCAACGGCAGCGGGTGATGATCGCAATGGCGCTCGCCAACAAACCCGACATCCTGATCGCGGACGAGCCGACCACGGCGCTGGATGTGACCATCCAGGCGCAGATCCTCGAATTGCTGGCCGATCTCCAGCGCGAGGAGAACATGGGGATGCTGTTCATCACCCATGATCTGGGTATCGTGCGGCGGATCGCCGACCGGGTCTGCGTGATGAAGGCGGGCGAGATCGTCGAGAGCGGCAGGACCGAAGAGATTTTTGCCAATCCCCGGCATCCGTATACACGCAAGCTGTTGGCGGCCGAACCCAAGGGCCGACCTGACCCTGTGCCGGCCGGAGCCGAAGAGGTGGCGCGCACCGATCACCTGCGGGTCTGGTTCCCGATACAGCGCGGTTTCCTGCGACGCACGGTGGGGCATGTGAAGGCGGTGAACGACGCCTCGATTTCGGTGCGGGCGGGTGAGACGCTCGGTATCGTGGGCGAAAGCGGGTCGGGCAAGACCACGCTGGCGCTGGCGATCATGCGGCTGATCGGCTCCGAGGGCGGCATCACCTTTCGCGGCGAGGATGTGCGCGGCTGGTCCACGCGCGAGCTGCGCCGGCTTCGCAAGGACATGCAGATCGTGTTCCAGGATCCATTCGGCAGTCTGAGCCCACGGATGACCTGCGCCCAGATCATCTCGGAGGGGTTGGCGATTCACAAGGTCGACCCCCATCGTGCGCCGCGCGAGCTGGTGGCCGAAGTGATGCGGGAAGTGGGGCTGGACCCGGCAACGATGGACCGCTATCCGCATGAGTTCTCGGGCGGTCAACGGCAGCGTATCGCTATCGCACGGGCCATGGTGCTGCGGCCCAGGTTGCTGGTGCTGGATGAGCCCACCTCGGCACTGGACATGACGGTGCAGGTGCAGATCGTGGCGCTGCTGCGCGAGTTGCAGCGCAAATACGGTCTGGCCTATCTGTTCATCAGTCATGACCTGAAGGTGGTGCGGGCGATGTCGCACAAGGTGATCGTGATGCGTCAGGGCGACGTGATCGAAATGGGCGAGACCGAGGCGCTGTTCACCAACGCACAGACCGACTATACCCGCAGCCTGATCGCGGCGGCAGGGTAGGTCGCCGTTTTCCGACACGGAAAACGGCCCGGAAAACAGGTGTTTTCCGGGCCGGAATTCTTGCAGAATTCCGATCAGCCTGCGGCTGCGGTTTCGCGGGACGGTTTCGGGACCGGGCCGCGCAATTCCTCGTAATGATCGAAGCTCAACCTGACCCAGCCGGTGCCCCGGCTGGAACTGGCCAGCATCCGGTGCAGCTCGTCCTCTGCGACTGCTGGCAGCAGGGCGTTGAAGATTTCCCAGCCTGCGGCCGTGGGATGCGCCTCGAACCCCAGAACCTGGCCCTGGAGCCCGCTGATCGCGGGCACCAGATCTCCCACAAACATCGACGGCACGTGTATCTCGGCCCGCAGGATCGGTTGCAGTACCACCGGTTTTGCCTGCGGCAACGCCTCGCGCACCGCCGCCTTGCCGGCGGTGCGGAAGGCGTAATCGGAACTGTCTACCGCGTGATGTTTGCCATCTTTCAGTGTCACCTTCACATCAACTACCGGGAAACCCTCTGGACCGCGCGCCAGCGCCTCTTCCGCCCCCTGCGCAACCGAGGGAATATAGGTCTTGGGCACCGCGCCGCCTTTGACCACCTCGTCGAATTGGAACCCGGCCCCGCGCGGCAGCGGCTCGACCGTCAGCAGCACATCGGCGAATTGCCCGGCGCCGCCGGATTGCTTGCGATGGCGATAGTGGTG
Organism: Ruegeria alba; assembly: GCF_022321465.1. Classification (NCBI taxonomy): domain Bacteria; kingdom Pseudomonadati; phylum Pseudomonadota; class Alphaproteobacteria; order Rhodobacterales; family Roseobacteraceae; genus Ruegeria; species Ruegeria alba. Next base: position 46,689 of record NZ_JAKOEM010000019.1, read on the forward strand.
TTCAACAGGTTTCTGGATCGTCTCGCGATAGGCCGTCGCCACCGGTTCCGAGGTGATCTCGACGCCAAAGTCCTCGGCCAGCTTGGTTGCGATCCGGCGCAGGTGCTGTGGTCCCTGACAGCCCAGCACCGCATGGCCGGTGGCGTCGTCGGACGAAACATGTAGGCCCGGGTCGATCTCATTCATTCGGGCCAGCGCAGTGGACAGGCGGGCGTCGTCGCGTTCATGCGCCGGGCTGACCAATTGGCGATGGCCAGGCGGATGGCTGCGCGCCCAGTCGGGCAGGTCGGTTGCCCCGGCGCTGTCATAGATATGTCCCGGGCTCAGGTGGTCGGATTTCACCGCCAATCCGATCTGCCCGGCCGCCAGCGCGCCGATTTGGCTGCGCGCGTCCAGTTCCATGAGGCTACCGACGGTGTCGCCGCCCAAGGCCTCATGCGCCTTTACCCCGTCGCCAAGGCCGCGCAGCACCACGATCTTGCCCATGTGCTTGCGCACATCGGCAAATCCCGCGATGGCGCGCGCCTGTTCGCTGGCTGCATCGCGACCGGCGGCAATGTCGAATTCGGGGGCCTCGTGGCGCAGTGCCTTCATCATCCGGGTCAGCCCGTTGCCATGGCTCGCCGCGCCCAGATAGGCCGGGATCAACTGGTGATTCTGCGACACTCGGGCCGCCAGGTCATATACCTCGGCACTGGGCGGCTGGCGGTCCTCGATCAGCTGTTCGAGAAGATGATCGTCGAAATCCGACAGTGCCTCGAGCAGTTCAGCGCGCGCTTCCTGTTCACGCTCGACCGCCGCAGCGGGCAACTCGATCAGGGCCGAGGGTTCGCCCTCGCGGTATTTCCAGGCCCGCTCCGAGATCAGGTCCACCGCGCCCACCACCTGATCTCCCTCGCGGATCGGCACCTGGCGCAGGGCGATGTGATGGGTGCAATAGGCCTGAAGCGCCGCGACGATGTCGCGGATGCGGCCATTGGGGTTGTCCAGCCGGTTGATGAACAGAAAGGCCGGGATGCCGGCCTCTTCGACAAGCCGCAGGTAGGGTGCGCACAGCACCGCCGCCTCGGGGTCGGGTGGCACCACGATCACGGCCGCGTCCGAGATCGCCATGGCCGGCCCGGCAAAGGCCAGCGCATCGCTGCCACCATCCACGTCGATTGCGCACCAGGGTTCCTCCAAATAAGAAAAACCGTGCAGATGCACGGTTTCGGACAGGTCGAATGTGGTCGGGCGGCTGTCGAGGCGACTGATGGCCCCGACCAGCGTGGACTTGCCGGATTGGCTCGGTCCGAGAACGGTGAATACGCGCATGGAGGCTATCCCTTTTCTTGTTGCAATCCTGTCATCTGCTGCGAAATCGGGGTTCCAGCGGATGCCCTCGCATCGCATGCCTGTCGTGCATCAATAGCCTGCCTCGGGGGCAAGGGCGCCACGCTGACCGGCGCAATCCTTGCCGGGTGCAGGGCAACCCGCCCTGTCCCGAGTGTGTGAAATCCGGCACTTGGCCGTCAAGCCCTTTGGTGCTCATGGGCGGGAAACCGGCGCTGGTGCGGGTCTGTCAGATCGCCGAGCTGTGTCCGGCCTTGCTGAGGTCATAGGCGTCGAATACCCGCGCCACCATCCGGGTCAGCGCCCGCGCCTCTTGCGGGATGAACAGCCCGTCCGAGGTGACGCGCAGCAGGCCATCGAACGCCTCGTTGGCGGAGCGGAACATTTGATCCAACTCGTCGGCGGAGATCTCGTGATCGCGCAGGATCTCCGCCCGGTCGATGCGGAAATCGCACATCAGCGCCTCGATCAGGCGGGCGCGCATCACGTCCTGCCCCTTGAACAGGTGGCCGCGCGCGGTTGAAAAGCGCCCGGCCCGGATGGCGCCGGTATGGGCAGAGGTGGCCGGTGCATTCTGCGCGTAACCCTGTGGGAATCGCGAGATCGAACTGGCACCCACGCCGATCAGCACGTCGGCCTGATCGTCGGTATATCCCTGGAAATTGCGGCGCAGCTTGCCCGCCTTCAGCGCGCGGGTCAGACCATCGTCCTGTGTGGCGAAATGGTCGATGCCGATCTCGGCGTAATTGTCCCACATGAACAGGCGCCGCGCGGTATCGAACAGGTCGAGCCGCTGTTCCGGCGTCGGCAGCGCGTCAGACGGAATCAACTGTTGCCGCTTGGCCATCCAGGGTACGTGAGCATAGCCGTAGAGAGCGACCCGGTCCGGGTTGAGGGACAAGAGCTTCTGCACGCTTTCGGTCATGCGCGCGCGGGTCTGATGGGGCAGGCCATAAAGGATATCTGCGTTCAGGCTATAGATGCCGCGAGCGCGAATCATCTCGACCGCGTCGCGGGTGACGTCATAGCCCTGAATGCGGCCGATGGTTTTCTGGATCTCGTCGTCGAAATCCTGCACCCCGATCGAGGCGCGATTCATCCCCGCCTCTGCCAGCGCATCCAGCCGGGCCGGGTCTATCTCGTTCGGGTCGATCTCGACCGAGAATTCGGCCTCGGGGCCCAGTGGTACCGCGTCGAAGATGCTGCGCGCCAGATCGCGCATCAGGTCGGGGTTGAGCAGGGTCGGCGTGCCGCCGCCCCAATGCAGGCGTGACAGGTGCACGCCCTCGGGCAGGCGCTCGCCCAATAGGGCCAATTCCGCCTTGAGCGTGTCCACATAGGCGATGACCGGATTGTCGGTCTGGGTGCCCTGGGTACGGCAGGCACAGAACCAGCACAGCCTCCGGCAGAAGGGCACATGCACGTATAGCGAAATCGCGCTGCCCGGAGTGATTCCCGAAATCCAGTCACCGAAACGATCAGGCCCCACGTCATTGCTGAAATGGGGGGCGGTCGGGTAGCTCGTATATCTCGGCACTTTCGCGTCAAAAAGTCCGAGCCGGGCCAATTGTGATTTCGCTATCATGCGAGTACCGTTATGAGAGCGGTCCGTGAAGGACCTTGACTCAGATCAAGTAGGGCCGAATTCCATGAGCACCCAGCCTCAGCTTTGCCATTCCAACTGTGACGATTGCCCGATCCGGCATCGCGCCGTATGCGCTCACTGCGACACGGACGAGTTGGAGGAGCTGGAAGAGATCAAGTACTACCGCAGCTTCGAGGCGGGGCAGACCGTGATCTGGTCGGGTGACCAGATGAGTTTCGTGGGATCGGTGGTGTCGGGCATCGCATCGTTGACCCAGACGATGGAGGACGGCCGCACCCAGATGGTGGGGCTGCTTTTACCGTCGGATTTCGTCGGGCGCCCGGGGCGCGACGGTGCGCCTTATGATGTGGTGGCGACCACGGATCTGGTCATGTGCTGTTTCCGCAAGAAACCGTTCGAGGAGTTGATGGCGCGCACCCCGCATATCGCGCATCGGCTGCTGGAAATGACGCTGGACGAGCTGGATGCCGCGCGCGAATGGATGCTGGTGCTGGGCCGCAAGACCGCGCGCGAGAAGATCGCGAGCCTGTTGTCGATCATCGCCCGCCGTGATGCCTCGCTGACCAAGCGGGGCATGAGCGGGCCGATGGTGTTCGACCTGCCGCTGACCCGCGAGGCGATGGCCGACTATCTGGGCCTGACACTGGAAACGGTGAGCCGCCAGATCTCGGCGCTGAAAAAGGACGGGGTGATTCACCTGGAAGGCAAGCGCCACGTCACCATCCCGGATATGGGCCGGTTGATGGAGGAAGCGGGGGATGACACCGATGGCGGGTTCCTGGTCTGAGACCAAGTATTTGCGAGGCTCTGCCTCGCGCTCCGGAGTATTTATGGCGAAATGAAGGGGGTGGGCCGGGGCTCACCTCTGGCGCCGCAGCCAGTCGGCCACGCGCCGGGCGGCTGAGCCGGGCGCCAGCGGCCGCGGGGCCCAGAGTCGCAAGGCGTGCGACAGAGTAACCCGGGCGGAAAAGGGAGCCACAAGTTGGCCGCGCGCCAGATAGGGCGCAACCAATGCCTCGTGCCCCATCAGTACCCCGGCCCCGTTCACCGTTTCCTCGACCGCCAGCGCATAGAGCGAGAATTCGGGGCCGCGCGGCACAAAGATCTGGCCGGGTAGCGCAGCCGCCATCCAGAGCGACCAGTCGCCATGCCATGTGGTGTCGATGAGACAGGGCAGGTGGCGCAGATCCTCGGGCCGGTTCAACCGATCTGCCAGTGCGGGTGCGCAGACGGGGGTAATCGTATCTGCGGCCAGCGCCTCGCCCGGAGCGTCGCCAAAGAACAGGCAAAGATCGAAGGGCGCGCGTTTCAGATCGGGTGGCTGTTCCATCGCGGTAACCGAGATCTCGATCTCGGGGGCCGCGGCGCGCAGACCGGGCAGGCGCGGCGACAGCCAGAGCTGGGCGACCGAGGGCAGGGCCGCCACATGTACCACCTGCGGCTTGGCGCCGGTGCGCAGGTCATGGCTGACCGTGGCCAGCCGGTCGAAAGCGCCGGTCAGATCGGGCAGAACATCGGCCGCGAGAGCGGTGAGGGTGACGCCCCGGGCGCTGCGGTCGAAGAGTGGTACGCCCAGCATATCCTCGAGCTGCTTGATCTGAGCCGAGACCGCGCCGGGACTGACGCCCAGTTCCTCGGCGGCGGCGGCGAAACCGCCCAGTCGCGCGGCGGCCTCGAAGGCGCGCAGGGCGTTCAGCGGAAGAGGGCGTGGGCGGGGCGGGGCGACGGGCATGAGAAAGCCTTAGATTTTCTGGCCCTAATTTTTCGGGAAACTGATTTGTGCGCAAGGGGTGGTTTGGTGATCCTGCGGGCAGAGATACGGAGGTTCCCATGCCACAGCTTGCCGCCCGACCCTGGGTGCCCGCCCATTGCGAAACCCGCGTCCAGCAGATCGCGGACGTGACTGCGCGCGCCGACAGCGCGTCGATCGATGCCCGACTGGAGGCGCTGATCGAAGAAAATCGCGCGATTCATGACGAAGAGTGTTTCAACCTGAACCCCGCGACCAACGTGATGAACCCGCGCGCCGAGGCCGCGCTGGCGCGGGGATTGGGCAGCCGTCCCTCGCTGGGCTATCCGGGCGACAAATACGAGATGGGGCTTGAGGCGATCGAAGAGATCGAGGTCATCGCCGCAGAACTGGCCGCAAAGGTGTTCAACGCGCGCTATGCCGAGATCCGGGTTGGCTCGGGCGCGCTGGCCAATCTCTATGGGTTCATGGCGCTGACCCGGCCCGGTGACACGATCATCGCGCCACCGGCCAGCATTGGCGGCCATGTGACCCATCACAAGGCGGGTTGTGCGGGGCTTTACGGTCTGAGCACCATCGAGGCGCCGGTAGATGCGGATGGTTACAGCCTGGATCTGACGGCGCTTGCCGAACTGGCCGAGCGACACCGGCCCAAGCTGATTACCGTGGGCGGCTCGTTGAACCTGTTTCCGCATCCGGTGGCGGCCGTGCGCGAGATCGCCGACCGGGTCGGTGCCAAGGTTCTGTTCGACGCGGCACATCAATGCGGGATCATCGCCGGTGGCGTCTGGGCCAACCCGCTGGACGAGGGGGCGCATCTGATGACGATGAGCACCTACAAGAGCCTGGGCGGGCCTGCGGGCGGGCTTATCGTGACCAACGAGGCCGAGATTGCCGAGCGGCTGGATGCCATCGCCTTTCCCGGCATGACCGCCAATTTCGACGCGGCGAAATCGGCGGCGCTGGCGATCTCGCTGCTGGACTGGGTCGATCATGGCGCGGCCTATGGGCAGGCGATGGTCGATCTGGCGCAGGCGCTGGCCGCCGAACTGGCGGCGCTGGGCCTGCCGGTCTTCCATGGGGCAGGAGGGGCTACCGCCTCGCACCAGTTCGCGGTCGAGGCGGCGCGGTTCGGGGGCGGTCAGGCCGCATCGAAGATGCTGCGCCGGGCGGGGTTCCTGGCTTGCGGTATCGGCCTGCCTATCGCACCGGTTGCGGGGGATATGAACGGCCTCCGGATCGGCACGCCGGAACTGGTGCGGCGCGGGGTAACGCCCGATCATGCTGCCGAACTGGGCTGGCTGATCACCCAAGGACTTACTGGTAACGACCCCGATGCAGTCGCATTGCGCACCCGCGAGATGCGGGCGCGGTTCCAGGGGATGCATTACATCAGGTCGTGACCGGTTCGGTGATCCGTGCTCTACTCTGCTCGAGGCCTCAGATTTCGGGAGACAGGGATCATGCAGTTCGAAAGCCTGTTCGTGATGCTTATCGTGGGTGTTCTGGCCGGGTGGTTGTCCGGGCGGATCATGGCGGGACGCGGATTCGGATTGATCGGAAACATTATCGTCGGGATTGTTGGCGCGTTCCTTGCGGGGTTGATCTTTCCCGCTTTGGGCTTTGCCGTCGGTGGCGGTTTCATTGCATCGGTTATCCATGCCACGATCGGGGCGGTGATCCTGTTGTTCCTGATCGGGCTGGTCCGCAAGGCATGATGTTTCTGTCTTGAAGCGGGGAAACCGCCCTATGGAGAGACGGTTGGCGGCCGTGCTGGTCGCGGATTTTGCGGGTTACAGTGCCCATGTCGGACGCAACGAGGAGTTGGCTGTTCGCGCGGCGCGCGGGCATCTGGATGCCATCGAACTGGTGATCGGCCTACACCGGGGGAGGCTGGTCAAGACTATGGGCGACGGTTTGCTAGCCGAGTTCACCTCGTCCCGGGATGCAGTGGGCTGTGCCGTAGCGATTCAGAACCGGATGGTGGAGCGAAATGCGCCGCTGGATGCAGAAGAAAGCATGTATCTTCGGGTTGGCGTTCATTCCGGTGAGATCCTGGCAGAGAATGGCGACATCTTTGGTGAGGAAGTTAACATAGCGGCCCGGATCGAGGCGTTTTCGCCGGAAGGCGGCGTGGTTGTCTCGGGCAGGGTCCACGAGGAGATCTCGGGGCGGTTGGACATGGCTTTTCAGGATGCTGGCACGCCCGCCCTGAAGAACATCTCGCGCAGCATCCGTCTCTTCGAGTGGCGGCCACAGAAGCAGGCCGATGCGCCGGTAGAACGGGTAAACGCAATCGCCGACAAACCGTCGCTGGCCGTTCTTCCCCTGACGAACTGGTCGGCTAATCCGGAAACGGAGTACATTGCCGATGGCCTGACCGAAGATATCATTTCCGCACTGGCACGGGTTCCGTGGCTGTTCGTGATCGCCCGGAACTCTTCCTTTGCCTACAAAGGCACCCCGATGGACGTCCGACAGATCGGCCGGGAACTGGGGGTCAAATATGTTCTGGAAGGCAGCATGCGCATCCAGGGCAACCGGATCCGGGTCAGTGGCCAACTTGCCGACACGTCATCAGGTGCACAGGTCTGGTCAGAGCGGTTCGATGGCACCGACGAGGACATATTCGATTTGCAGGACAAGGTGACCGCCGCCGTGGTCGCCGCTGTGGCGCCCACCGTGCAGATGGCCGAGATGCAGCGCGCTGCCCAGAGCGCGCCGGGCAATGCCAGCGCATATGATTACTATCTGCAGGGGCTGGCCGCGCTGAACCGGGCGCAGGTGGCCAAGGCGGCCGATCTGTTAGATGCAGCGATCAAGGCTTCGCCGGACTATGCCAAGGCGATGGCGATCAGGGCGTGGTGCCACACTCTGAACGTGGCGTGGCGTGTCGGTTATGCCCAAGAGACCGACCGGACCAGAGGCGGAGAGCTCGCCGATGCAGCGCTTGATCTTGCCCCGGGCGATCTCGAGGTGGCAGCTTATGCTGGGTACGCACTGGCCTTTTTTGGCCTGGAGATAGAACGGGGCATGGGGCTGGTCCGGCAAGCATGTGAAGGCTGTCCAAGCTTTGCCTGGGCGTGGACCTCGCTCGCGATGCTCGAAGCGTTGCAGGGCGACAGCGACAAGGTGCTGGAGCTTGCGGCGCGCGCGCGTCAACTCAACCCCAAAGATCCTTTGTGGTTTCGCGCACTTGTCGCCATCGCCGCCGTTCATCGGGATGCTGGACGGTTTGAAGAGGCGCTGGAGGCCGCTCAAGAGGGATTGCGGCTCAATCCCAATGTCGTGGTGCTTTATGTCCATTCGATTTGTTCACTGTGCGAATTGGACAGGATGGACGAAGCAAAAGTTCTGGCTAACAGGCTCTTGGACCTGTCACCCGAATTCTCGGTGTCCCGGTTTCAGGACCACCACAAGTATTTTCGCACTGCATTGCACACCGCGCAGAATACGCGCTTGCTCAGGGCGATGGGGCTACCGGAGTAGCCCCGCGCCAGTTCAATGCGCCATGAAAACGGGAACGGTGGCCTGTTCCAGCATGTTGCGGGTGGCGCCGCCGAGAATCGCCTCGCGGAACCGCGAATGACCATAGGCGCCCATTACCAGCATGTCGGCGCTGGTGTCGGTGGCGTGGCGATTGAGGATGTCCGACACCCGCGTCATCGTCTTGCTGAGCACGTCGATTTCCACCTTGACGCCATGGCGGGCCAGCATCTGGCTGAGCAGGCCACCCGGATCCGAGCGGTCGGGGCCGTGGCGCGGCGGGTCGATCACCACGATCCGCACCAGATCGGCGGCCCGCAGGAAGGGCATCGCCAGCCGGATCGCGCGCATCGCCTCGACGCTTTCATTCCACCCCAGCAGGACAGTGCGCGGCTGTTTCAACGCCGGAGCGTTGTCGGGCACCACCAGAACCGGGGCGTGCCCCTCGAACATGGCGGCTTCGACGATGGGCTCGGCCTCGCTGCCGCGATCCTCGCCATAGGGGCGCGACAGCACCACCAGGTCCGAGAAACGGGCGCGATGAGCCACATGCCGTCCCAGATCGGCAATCTGGGCGACGCCGCTTTCGGCGGACCAGCGCACGCCGGACTTGCCCAGTGTATCCTGAGCCAGTTTCAGCACCTCTTCGGCCTCGGCATTGGCCCGGTTCAGCGTTTCTTGCAGGATCAGCGCGTTGGCGCCGGCATAGTAATAGCCGGTCTGACTCCGGTCGACGCCAAGGCATAGCGCCTCGGCATGGGCGTCCTGAGCCTCGGCCAGGGCGACCAATTGTGCCAAGGCCGCGGGGGCGAGCTTGGGATCGGTCAGAACGGTCAACAGGGATTTATAGGCCATCATGAACCTCGTGACTGCATTTTTGCCCGGATCGGCCCGGGCGTTTCAATTGAGATATGCGTGTCACACATTTCAGGGTCGCGTCTTGATGCAGATCAAAGCGGGTTTTTGCTCAACTCTTCAATTAAGCGACCAGTCTAATCCGTCTGGCGTGGCGTGAGAATCGCGCGGGACAAGGCAAAGGGACGCAATATGTCGAACTATATCAAGCTCATCGCGCTTGGTCTCATCGCACTGTTCGCGGCGATGGGGATCAACTATGCGCGCGACGTGGCTTACATGGTGCATGCAGTCATCGTGCTGCTTGTCTCCGGTGGGCTGTTCATCTGGACGCTGCGCAAGACCGACGAGGCCGGCGGTCTGCTCGACCTGTCGGGCGAATACATGGACGATGTCGTCCGTTACGGTGTCATCGCAACCGCATTCTGGGGCGTCGTCGGCTTTCTGGCCGGGACGTTCATCGCATTTCAACTTGCCTTTCCGGGGCTGAATTTCGAATGGGCCCAGGGTTATGCCAATTTTGGTCGTCTGCGCCCGCTGCACACCTCGGCGGTGATTTTCGCATTTGGCGGTAACGCGCTGATCGCGACCTCGTTCTATGTGGTTCAGCGCACCAGCGCCGCGCGGCTCTGGGGCGGCAATCTGGCGTGGTTCGTGTTCTGGGGTTACCAGCTGTTCATCGTGCTGGCGGCAACCGGCTATCTGCTGGGCGGTACCCAGTCCAAGGAATATGCCGAGCCCGAATGGTATGTGGACCTGTGGCTGACGGTGGTCTGGGTGGCCTATCTGGCCGTGTTCCTGGGCACGATCATCAAGCGCAAGGAACCCCATATCTATGTGGCCAACTGGTTCTATCTGAGCTTCATCGTCACCGTCGCCATGCTGCATGTGGTCAACAACCTGACCATCCCCGTCAGCATCTGGGGTTCGAAATCGGTCATCGTGTGGCCGGGCGTGCAGGACGCCATGGTGCAATGGTGGTATGGCCACAACGCCGTGGGCTTCTTCCTGACCGCCGGCTTCCTCGGCATGATGTATTATTTCATCCCGAAACAGGCCGAACGTCCGGTGTTCAGCTACAAGCTGTCGATCATCCACTTCTGGGCGCTGATCTTCATCTATATCTGGGCCGGTCCGCACCACCTGCACTATACCGCGCTGCCTGACTGGGCCTCGACGCTGGGCATGGTGTTCTCGGTCGTGCTGTGGATGCCGTCCTGGGGTGGTATGATCAACGGTCTGATGACGCTCTCGGGCGCCTGGGACAAACTGCGCACCGACCCCATCATCCGGATGATGGTGATCTCGGTCGGTTTCTACGGCATGTCGACCTTCGAAGGCCCGATGATGTCGATCCGCGCGGTGAACTCGCTGAGCCACTACACCGACTGGACCATCGGTCACGTGCACTCGGGTGCGCTGGGCTGGAACGGCATGATCACCTTCGGCGCGCTCTACTTCCTGGTGCCGGTGCTGTGGAAGCGGGATCGCCTCTACTCGCTGAAACTGGTGAACTACCACTTCTGGCTCGCCACCATCGGCATCGTGCTCTACGCCGCCTCGATGTGGGTGACCGGGATCATGGAAGGCCTGATGTGGCGCGAAGTGGATGCAAACGGCTTCCTGGTGAACTCGTTCGCCGACACCGTGGCCGCCAAGTTCCCGATGTATGTGGTGCGTGGTCTGGGCGGGGTCCTGTACCTCACCGGTGCCATCATCATGTGCTACAACCTGTGGATGACCGTTCGGAAGGCACCGGCCAAAGAGGCCAGCCTGTCCGTCGCGGTCCCGGCTGAATAAGGAGGGCCGGAGCAATGGCAATTCTCGACAAACATAAAATCCTCGAGACCAACGCGACCCTCCTGCTGATCTTCAGCTTTCTGGTCGTGACCATCGGTGGCATCGTGCAGATCGCACCGCTGTTCTGGCTGGAAAACACCATCGAGAAGGTGGAGGGCATGCGGCCCTACACCCCTCTCGAGATGGCGGGGCGCGAAGTCTACATTCGCGAAGGCTGCTATGTGTGCCACAGCCAGATGATCCGCCCCATGCGGGACGAGGTCGAACGCTATGGCCACTACTCGCTGGCGGCGGAATCGATGTACGATCACCCGTTCCAGTGGGGGTCCAAGCGGACCGGGCCCGACCTGGCCCGCGTGGGCGGTCGCTACTCGGATGATTGGCACGTGGATCACATGCGCGACCCGCAATCGGTGGTGCCGGAATCGGTGATGCCCAAATATGGCTACCTGGAACGCACCATGATCGACGGCAAGTATATCGGTGATCTCATGGCCGCCAACGCGATCGTCGGCGTTCCTTACACGGACGAGATGATCGAAGCCGCCCAAGCCGATTTTGCCGCCCAGGCCGATCCCGACAGCGACTATGACGGGCTGCTGGAGCGTTATGGCGACAAGGTCAATGTGCGCAACTTCGACGGCCAGCCGGGTGTCTCCGAGGCCGATGCGCTGATCGCCTATCTGCAAATGCTGGGTACGTTGGTCGATTTCTCGACCTTCACGCCGGACGCGAGCCGCTGAGGAGGGGGACATGGAAGAATATACCCTTCTCCGGCAGTTCGCGGACAGCTGGATGCTGCTTGCACTGTTCGCGTTCTTCATCGGTGTGGTGGTCTGGGTGTTCCGCCCGGGATCGACCAGAACCTATGACGACACCGCCAACATCCCGTTTCGGCATGCGGACGCACCTGCGCCTCGTCAGGGCGTTACGGCAGCGCCCCTGCGAGGCAACGACAAACCCGCCACATTCAAGGAGGCGCGGCAATGAGCAAGAAACCTGTTCAGAAACAAGAGGTCGAAACCACCGGCCACAGCTGGGACGGGATCGAGGAATACAACAACCCGCTTCCCCGCTGGTGGCTGTGGACCTTCTATCTCTGCATCATCTGGGGCATCGGCTATACCATTGCCTATCCGGCCTGGCCCATGATCAACTCGGCCACCGCCGGGGTGATGGGCTGGTCGACGCGGGCCAATGTGGCGAACGATATCGCCGCAGTGGAAGAGGCAAACGCCCCGATCAATGCCAAGCTGGAGTCAGTCGAACTGACCGCTATCGCATCGGATGCGGATCTGAACTCCTATGCCGTGTCGGCGGGGTCTGCCGTGTTCAAGACCTGGTGCGCCCAGTGTCACGGGTCGGGCGCTGCCGGTGCGGTGGGTTATCCCAACCTGCTGGATGACGATTGGCTGTGGGGTGGTTCGGTCGAGGAGATCCACGAAACCGTCACTGTCGGTATCCGGAACACGGAAAACGATGATGCGCGCTATTCCGAGATGCCCGCCTTTGGCCGTGACGAGTTGCTGGAAGCCGCCGAGATCGACCAGGTGGTCAATTTCGTGATGTCACTGTCGGGTGAGCCGCAGGATGCCTCTCAGGTAGCGGCCGGTGCAGTGGTCTTCGAGGACAACTGCTCGTCCTGCCATGCCGAGGACGCCACTGGCGACCGCGCGCAGGGTGCCCCCAACCTGGCGGATGCCATCTGGCTCTATGGTGGCGATTACGCTGCGATCGCAGAGTCGGTGAACAACGCCCGCTTTGGCGTGATGCCTCCGTGGGACAGCCGCCTGACCGAAGCGCAGATCCGCGCGGTTTCGGTCTATGTCCACCAGCTGGGCGGTGGCGAGTAGCATAAGGATACCTCCGGGCTGCTATCGCGGCCCGGAGGGTGGCGTCGGCTGTTCGATCTGTTCGCGCGTTTCCTGAACAGCCGGCGCCTTTAGTCATAATGACAAAGCATCCGCTGACCAATCCGGTCGGCGGATCTTTTTTGTGACAGGGGCGCGGAACAGTTAATGGCTTGGGATGTAATCACTATTTCGTGATGTTCAGCGAATGGATGCGCCATTTGTACAATGTTTTCGGTCGTTTTGGCCGCGTGCGACGTAACGCCCGATGCAATTGCAGCATCAAAAGCTGCGCCACAGATACGCTTTTTGACCCATGTCAAAGTCTGTCGCGCGCGCATCTGGAAGAAGTCGCGCTGTAGAATAGCCAAAACCGGAGTGAGTCCGTGAGCGAGTCGACCCCAGAACCCAGCCTTTACGCTGCCCGAGAGCCCATATTCCCGCGGCGCGTTTCGGGCACGTTCCGCAATCTCAAATGGTTCATCATGGCGGTAACGCTGGGGATTTACTATCTGACACCCTGGATTCGCTGGGATCGTGGGCCCAGCCTGCCGGATCAGGCGGTTTTGCTGGATATGGCCAACCGGCGCTTTTACTTCTTCTGGATCGAGATCTGGCCGCACGAATTCTATTTTGTCGCGGGTCTGCTGATCATGGCGGGGCTTGGCCTGTTCCTGTTCACGTCGGCGCTGGGCCGGGTCTGGTGCGGTTATGCCTGTCCGCAGACAGTGTGGACCGACCTCTTCATTCTCGTCGAACGCTGGATCGAGGGCGACCGCAACGCCCGTCTGCGCCTGCACCGCCAGAAAAAGCTCGATTTCCGCAAGGCGCGGCTCAGGGTCACCAAATGGACCGCCTGGCTGCTGATCGGTCTCGCCACCGGCGGGGCGTGGATCTTCTATTTCGCGGATGCGCCGACGCTGCTGCGGGATCTGGTGACCGGCAACGCCCACCCCATCGCCTATACGACGATGGCCGTGCTGACCTTTACCACCTTCTTTTTCGGTGGTTTTGCGCGCGAGCAAATCTGTATTTACGCCTGCCCCTGGCCGCGTATTCAGGCCGCGATGATGGACGAGGATACGCTGGTCGTGGGCTACCGCGAATGGCGGGGCGAGCCGCGCGGCAAGGGCAAGCGCACCGAGGATTCGGAACTGGGCGATTGCATCGACTGCATGGCCTGCGTCAACGTCTGCCCGGTCGGGATCGACATCCGAGATGGCCAGCAGCTGGAATGCATCACCTGCGCGCTGTGTATCGACGCCTGTGACGACATGATGGAGAAGATCGGCAAGCCGCGCGGGCTGATCGACTATATGGCGCTCAAGGACGAAGAGGCCGAGCGTGCCGGTCACCCGCCCAAGAACATCTGGAAACATATCCTGCGGCCGCGCACCATCATGTATACCAGTCTCTGGTCGCTGGTCGGTTTCGCGTTGCTGTTCGCGCTGTTCATCCGGTCCGACATCGACCTGACGGTGGCCCCGGTTCGCAACCCGACCTTTGTTACCCTTTCGGACGGGTCGATCCGCAACACCTATGACGTGCGACTGCGCAACAAGCATGGTGAGGAACGCCCGTTCCAGCTGTCCGTGGTCGGCGATCCGGCGATGCGGATCGAGCTCGAAGGCCTGCCCGATAACAAGGTCGCCGTTCCTGCCGATACCGCCTTTTTGCAGCGGGTCTATATCGTGACACCCAAGGACGCGGCCCCATCGCAAGCGGCCAGCACAGATGTCCGTATCTGGGTCGAGGATCAGAGCAACGGCGAGCGCGCCTATAAGGACACGACATTCAACGGACGGGGGAACTGAAGATGGCTGAGCGCACCTTCACCGGCAAACATGCGGCCATGGTCTTTGTCGGCGCATTCGGTATCATCATCGGGGTGAACATCCTGCTGGCTTATAGCGCGATCAAGACCTTTCCGGGTCTGGAGGTTAAGAACTCCTATGTCGCCAGCCAGGAATTCGACACGCGCCGCGACGCGCAAGAGGCGCTGGGCTGGCATGTGCGCGCCGATGCGACCGGTGGTCTGGTGGTCCTGTCGATCACCGATCAGGCGGGCAAGCCGGTCGAGGTTTCCGAACTGAAGGCGGTGTTGGGTCGCGCCACCCATGTGCAAGAGGATTTCGCACCCGATTTCGCCTTTGACGGCACGGCCTATGTGGCCAAGGCGGAACTGGGTGATGGCAATTGGAACATCCGCATGGTGGCGCGGGCCGAGGACGGCACCGAATTTATCCAACGCGTCGTTTTGCATGTGAAGGGTTGACCCGATGACGGCGCAACTTCGCCCCTCGCCCGCGGCCTGTCCGGCCTGTGTTGCGGTCCCGGCCCAGCCGGCCCGCCCGGTGCCCGAGGATGTGCAGATCGCGCTGTCTTTGCCGGGCATCCACTGTTCGGCCTGTATCTCGACGGTCGAGCGCGCCTTGCAGGCGCATCCGGGGGTCGAGGATGCGCGGGTGAACCTGACGCTGAAACGGGCCCTGATCAAGGCCGGTCCCGAACTGCGCGCCGCCGATCTGATCCCGGTGCTGGAGCGTGTCGGATACGAGGCGCACGAGCTGGATCCCGGCACGCTCAACGCCACCCGCACCGACCGGGCGGGGCGCGACCTGCTGATGCGGCTGGCGGTGGCGGGCTTTGCCTCGATGAACGTGATGCTGCTGTCGGTCTCGGTGTGGTCCGGTGCCTCGGATGCGACGCGGGACATGTTCCACTGGATTTCCGCCGCCATCGCGATGCCTGCCATCGCCTTTTCCGGCCAACCTTTCTTTGTCAGCGCCTGGGGGGCGCTCAAGGCAAAGCGGCTCAACATGGATGTACCCATCGTGTTGGCCATCGTTCTGGCGCTGGTCACCTCGCTTTGGGAAACCTCGTTGAGCGGCGAACATGCCTATTTCGATGCGGCGTTGACGCTGACCTTTTTCCTGCTTGCAGGTCGCTATCTGGATTACCGTACCCGCGCCGTGGCCCGATCCGCAGCCGAGGAACTGGCCGCGCTGGAGGTGCCGCGCGCGATCCGGCTGCAAGACGGGGTCGAAACCGAGGTCGCCGTTGCGCAGCTGGCGGTGGGCGACCTGATCCTGGTGCGCCCCGGCGGGCGGATGCCCGTCGATGGCGAGATTGTCGAGGGGCGTTCGGAACTGGACCGCTCGCTGCTCACCGGCGAAACGCTGCCGATCTTTGCCGAACCGGGGCTTGTGGTCAGCGCGGGCGAGGTCAACCTGACCGGTCCGCTGGTGATCCGCGCCAGCGCGGTAGGGCAGGATACCTCGCTGCACCGCATGGCCGATCTGGTGGCCATCGCCGAAAGCGGGCGCTCGCGCTATACCTCACTGGCCGACAGCGCCGCGAAACTCTATGCGCCGGGGGTACATATCCTGTCGGCGCTCAGCTTTGTCGGCTGGTATCTCTACAGCTGGGATGTGCGCACCGCGCTCAACATCGCCGCCGCCGTGCTGATCATCACCTGCCCCTGTGCACTGGGCCTTGCGGTGCCGGCGGTGACCACGGCCGCCTCGGGGCGGCTGTTCAAGCGGGGAATGCTGATCAAGCATGCCACCGCGTTGGAACGTCTGGCCGAAGTGGACACGGTGGTGTTCGACAAGACCGGCACGCTGACGGCGGGCACACCCGAACTGACCAATCTGGGCGATCACCGCCGTGCCGACATGGAGGTCGCGCTGGCCCTGGCCGAGGCATCCTCGCATCCGCTTTCTGTTGCGATCACCCGCGCAGCGCGGGCTGCGGGGCTGCATCCGGCCCGGATCGACGATGTGACCGAGGTGCCGGGCTTCGGCACCGAAGGTATCTGGCAGGGGCAACGGGTGCGGCTGGGCCGTGCCGCCTGGGTGGGCGCTGAACAGGCCGCGCAGACCTCGGCCTGGCTGGCGGTCGGCGACCGGGCGCCGGTGGCCTTTCTGTTCTCCGACGCGCTACGCCAGGGGGCCGAGGAAACCGTCTCGGGCCTCAAGGCCGCGGGCAAGGAGGTTCTGCTGATTTCGGGCGATACCACAGGCGCGGTCGAGGCGCTGGCCCGCCGTCTGGGGATCGAGACCTGGATGGCCGAGGCGCTGCCGCAGGACAAGGCCGACCGGGTGCAGGCATTGGCCAATGCGGGCAAGCGGGTGCTGATGGTGGGTGACGGGTTGAACGACACCGCCGCTCTGGCCGCCGCCCATGTCTCGATCTCGCCGGCCTCGGCGCTGGACGCCGCGCGCGTGGCGTCTGATATCGTGCTGCTGGGTACCGACCTGTCACCGATTGCGGGGGCCTGCGACACAGCCGTCCGCGCGACCAGACGTATCCGCGAAAACTTCCGTATCGCCACTGTCTATAACGTGATCGCGGTGCCGCTGGCGGTTGTTGGTCTTTGCTCGCCGCTGATCGCGGCCTTGGCGATGTCGACCTCGTCGATTACCGTATCCCTGAATGCCCTGCGCCTGAGGTGAGTTGATGGAAGTCCTGACGATCCTGATCCCGATATCGCTAATCCTGGGGGCGGTGGGCCTGCTGGCTTTTGTCTATACGGTTCGATCCGATCAGTATGACGACCCCGAGGGCGACGCGCGCCGTATCCTGTCGGGGGACTGGGACGACAAGCCCAAGCCTTGACCCCGCCGCGCCCCGCGCCAGAGTTGGAACCGAAGGGGAGGGATAAGATGGATATCTATGAGAATGGCAGTCGCCCGACGCGCAAAGCGCGGTCGGATTGGTTCACCGGTACCGTCTGGCAGGATCCGGTGATCGAGGCGCCGGCGCCCGCGCGGGTGCGGGCGCTGCGGGTCGGGTTCGAACCGGGTGCGCGTACTGCATGGCATACTCATCCGCTGGGCCAGACGTTGTATGTGCTGTCCGGCACCGGTCTGGTCGGCCTGCGCGAGGCCGCCCCGCGCGTGATCCGCGCGGGCGATACGGTCTGGATCCCGCCCGGCGAGGAGCACTGGCACGGCGCGGGCCCGGAAACCGGCATGGTGCACCTGGCCATTCAGGAGGCCGAAGACGGTCAGGTCGCCAACTGGCTGGAGAAGGTGAGCGACGCCGACTATCTGACCCCGCCCCAGACGACGCCGAACCGGCCTTGAATTCGCGGCCTGCTCCGGCTATGTGCCGATAGTCCGCAAGCAGAGAGAAGTCAGGCATATGGCCACCATCAACCCGATCCAGTTCATCCAGCAGGTCCGCGCCGAAGTGTCCAAGGTCGTCTGGCCGACCCGCCGCGAGGTGCTGCTGACCACGGTGATGGTGTTCATCATGGCGGCGTTGACGGCTGTTTTCTTCGCGCTGGTCGACCTGTCGATCCGGGGCGGGCTGCAACTGTTGCTGGGCATGTTCAACTGACCAGGGCCCGCGTCGCGGCGCAATCCGGCCTTGCACATCGCCGGATCAGGGGCTAGGTCACGCAGTACCTTCGGGACGGGCGTGCGGCGATTCGAGCTGCGCGCCGCTTTTTGTTCCGGCGGGCCGCTCAATGGGTGGCCACAATTCAGAAATGCTCCGGGACGCGCCCGCGGACCGGCCAGAAGACGAGGACGACAGGGTCATGGCGAAACGGTGGTATTCGGTCAGCGTGCTTTCGAACTTCGAAAAGAAGGTCGCCGAGACGATCCGCGCCTCGGTCGCCGAACACGGGCTTGAAGATCAGATTGACGAGGTGCTGGTGCCGACCGAAGAGGTCATCGAGGTGCGCCGCGGCAAGAAGGTCTCGACCGAACGCCGGTTCATGCCCGGCTATGTGCTGGTGCACATGGAAATGTCCGACCAGGGCTATCACCTGATCAACACGATCAACCGGGTCACCGGTTTCCTGGGACCGCAGGGTCGCCCGATGCCGATGCGCGATGCCGAGGTCAACCAGATCCTCAACCGCGTGCAGGAAGGCGAAGAGACGCCGCGCACCCTGATCTCGTTCGAGATCGGCGAGCGCGTCAAGGTCAATGACGGCCCGTTCGAAGGCTTCGATGGCATGGTCGAGGGTGTCGATGACGACAGCCAGAAACTGCGCGTCTCGGTGTCGATCTTCGGTCGCGAAACCCCTGTCGAGCTCGACTTTACCCAGGTTTCGAAACAGGGCTGATCGCGGCAAGGCTGCGCTGCCCTTCAAACCATCGGCGCCTTGGACCTTTACCGCGCGCGGCCCTTGCATTGCCGGGCGATCCGGTCTATCGGCACCCGATGCCGCCCTTGGGCGGCGAATCCCGTGGGAGACGGAGGGGGCGCGCCCCGGATGTCGGACCACATCAATAGCATCTGCCGGATCGCGTTCCGGTGGAGTTGAAAAGGAGAAGGCCAATGGCCAAGAAACTGATCGGCACGCTGAAGCTTCAGGTGCCCGCAGGCAAGGCGAACCCGTCGCCGCCAGTTGGTCCGGCGCTGGGTCAGCGCGGCATCAACATCATGGAATTCTGCAAGGCGTTCAATGCCAAGACCGCAGACATGGAAGTGGGCGCACCCTGCCCGACCGTGATTTCCTATTATCAGGACAAGTCCTTTACCATGGACATCAAGACGCCGCCCGCGTCCTATTTCCTGAAGAAAGCCGCCAAGATCCAGTCGGGTTCCAAGACCCCCTCGCGCGCGACCGCCGGCACCGTCACCGTTGCCCAGGTCCGCGAGATCGCCGAAGCGAAGATGAAGGATCTGAACGCCAACGATATCGACGGCGCAATGCAGATCATCCTGGGCTCTGCCCGGTCCATGGGCATCGAGGTGAAGTAAGATGGCAAAGCTTGGAAAACGCACCCGCGCTGCCCGCGAAGCCTTTGCCGGCAAGGAAGAACTGTCGGTCGAAGAAGCCGTTGCGCTGGTCAAGTCGGCCGCCTCGGCCAAGTTCGACGAGACCGTCGAAATCGCGATGAACCTGGGTGTTGACCCGCGTCACGCCGACCAGATGGTCCGCGGCGTTGTCGGCCTGCCCAACGGCACCGGCAAGACCGTGCGCGTCGCCGTGTTCGCCCGTGGCCCCAAGGCTGAAGAAGCCCAAGCCGCAGGCGCGGATATCGTCGGTGCCGAGGACCTGATGGAAACCATCCAGTCAGGCAAGATCGAGTTCGACCGCTGCATCGCGACCCCGGACATGATGCCGGTTGTCGGTCGTCTGGGTAAAATCCTGGGCCCGCGCAACCTGATGCCGAACCCCAAGGTCGGCACCGTGACCATGGATGTCGCCCAGGCCGTGCAGAACGCCAAGGGCGGTGAAGTTCAGTTCAAGGTCGAAAAAGCCGGCGTCATCCATGCCGGTGTCGGCAAGGTGTCGTTCGACGAGGCCAAACTGGTCGAAAACGTCCGCGCCTTTGTGGATGCTGTGGCCAAGGCCAAGCCGGCAGGTGCCAAGGGCACCTACCTGAAAAAGATCGCGATCAGCTCGACCATGGGTCCGGGCGTGTCGGTTGACGTGGCGAGCGCCTCGGGCAACTAAGCGGTCAGACTGGCGGTTCTGGCCGCCAGATACAGACAAGGGAACCCGGCCTGTTTCTCGCAGTGCCGGGTTTTCTTTTTCCGGTTCAGCCCGCCCGCCCCAGCAAGCTGCGTTTCCACCGCCCCAGCAGGATGCGCGCGCGCCGATGCAGGGGGGGGCGTTTCTCCATGTAGAACCGAGCCCGGGCGCCCATGAAATCATCCTGATACCCCTTCAGAAAGGGGGCGATGCCCCGGCCTGCCTGAAAGGCTGCGCGCACCTCAGCCATGCGCGGTCCCCATTCCTGGCAATGAAACACACGCAGGTCGGGACGATTGATCAGGCGCAGACCAAAGGCCCCGGTTTCCGAGCAGTAGAGTTCCACCGCCGCTTCGGAGCCAAACCGGCCAAAGGCATCGGCGCCGCTTTCCTGGGCCTGCTGTGCCTCGCGCCACACTTGTGCAGGCAGGATCGCGAAGCAGTTGCTGAACCGTTGCGTTCGCATCAGGCCCGTTTCGGACACGGATGTGTCGGCGCGAAACGGCAGGGTCGAGCCTGTCAGGAAAAGGGCACCATGGCGGGCCATTGCTTCCATTGCCTCGGCTTGCCAGGGTAGATTGGACTGGCGATAGGGCAGGGTGTCGAGCCGTACGATACAAGCTAGATCGTCACCGATCAGATTGAATTGCTGCCACAAGAGGCCGGTTTCGTTCTCGGTCGTCTCGGCGGGATCGGTTTGGCCCGCAATCACCAATTCGGCGCCAAACGCGCCTGCGAGGTCGGTCAAATCCTTGGCGATGGCCGGGTCCTGGCCGATATGTACGACAAGGCGATCCGGCAGCTGGTCGAAAAACCCCATCCAGTCGCGCAGTATAGTGCAATGCGTCGGTTGCAGGACAAAGGTCAGAAGTGAGAAACCGTTTGCTTCGGTCATCGGCCTCCGCCCTTTGCGTTGCGCTGCCTTGGGCGGGGCTGCCCGTTGCGTGACGGGATGCTAGCAACGGCCTTTGCCGGGGTCAACGCGCGCCAGGCCCGCTTTGACTTGCCGCCGGGCGGCGGTATAGGCTACGCGGCGGAAAAGAGCGGCATATCAACGAGGCAGGCAGTGATGAACGATCGGAACGCGGCATGACGGTGCCTTGGCATGTTGGCGCCATTCTGAACGAAACCCTGGCCGATACACTCCGCTTCGCCGCCTGGTATCTTGAGGCCGGCGCTGAGGCGGTGACCCTGCTGTTCGACAATCCGCAAGACCCGGCGATCGCGATCCTCGACGGGCATCCGCGCCTTACCTGTGTGCCGTGTACGCCCGAATTCTGGGCGGATCTAGGGCTGACCCCCGAAACCCGGTTCACAAAGCGGCAGAACGTGGCGCTAACCTGGGTCTATCGGCGGCAGGCCGATGGATGGTTGCTGAATGTCGACGCCGACGAGTTCATGTGGGCGCCCGGGGAGGGTATCGGGGCATTCCTGGCCGCGCAACCGGCCGAAGCCGAGGCAATTCGGGTCGAGACCGCCGAGATCGTGGCGGCGCCCGACGGGGCTGCGGGCCCGGTCTATCGCCTGCCGATGGAGCGCGACGCCGCGCGCCGGGTCTATGGCGACAGCGCGGCGTTGTTCGGGCCTCGGCGCAAGGGGCTGATCGGCCATCCGCAAGGTAAATCCTTCATCCGTTGTGGGCTGAAGGATGTGGTCCTGCGTCAGCATTGGGCGCAGCGGCAACGTGGCGCCGAGATGGCCGAAACCTTTGTGCCGGTGCGCGTGGGCACAGCAGCGCTTCTGCATCACATCGGGCTCGACTACGACATCTGGCGGGCCAAGCTCGACTGGCGGCTGGTGTCGAGCGGCTTTACCGTACCTCTGACCGAGCGAATCCGGGCGCTGTTGGTGGAACCCGACGCCGAGAGCCGTCTGCAGGCGCTGCACAGCGATCTGCATGCGGTCGATCCGGAGCGTCTAGACCGGTTGCGGGCCGAAGGTGCCTGCCTGGAGTCGCGGGTCGATGTGGACGGGGTCGCGGCCCGGGTCTTTGGCGCGACGTTTGCCACCGCCTGACCCCGCGCGAACGGTCGTTTTACCCCTTGGAAACCCCGCCGCTCTGGCCTAAGAGGAGGGGCGAAGTAAAGCGTGCGATTCGTCGTGCGCTTTATTTTGTTTCGTCCAAGACGGTGGGTGGCTGCATCCGTAGCCTTAATTTCCTGCCTGAGACGGGTAAAGACCAAAGAGATCGGGGGCTCGACCCTCGGGCGATTATTTGGCTCCACCCCGTAAAACGGACATGAACGCCGGGTGCGAGCCCGGCAAATATGAGCCGGGATGTTCACCATCCCAAATTTGGAGAGAACTGTGGATAGAGCCCAGAAAGAGAAAGTGGTCGAGGAACTCGGCCAGATCTTCGAAAGCTCTGGCGTCGTGGTGGTTGCTCACTACGCCGGTCTGACAGTTGCCGAGATGCAGGACCTGCGCGCGCGTGCACGCGAAGCGGGTGGGTCTGTGCGTGTTGCCAAGAACAGGCTCGCCAAAATCGCCCTTGAGGGTAAGCCGTGTGCAAACATGGCCGACCTGCTGACGGGTATGACCGTTCTGACCTATTCCGAGGACCCCGTGGCAGCAGCCAAGGTGGCCGAGGGCTTCGCCAAGGATAACAAGAAATTTGAGATCCTCGGCGGTGCAATGGGCGAGAACGCTCTGGACCGTGCCGGCGTCGAAGCCGTGTCGAAAATGCCGTCGCGTGAAGAGCTCATTGCTCAGATCGTGTCCTGCATTGGCGCACCTGCTTCGAACATCGCTGGCGCGATTGGCGCACCTGCAAGCAATATCGCTGGCATCCTTTCCACCATCATCGAGAAGGCGGAAGCTGCGTAAGCGGTTGGCACTGAATGATCTGCGTGGGGCATATGCCCTGACGTTGGAACACACACTGTAAACGGAAAGAGCTGATAAAATGGCTGATCTGAAAGCACTCGCAGAAAGCATCGTGGGTCTGACCCTGCTGGAAGCACAGGAACTGAAAACCATCCTGAAGGATGAATACGGCATTGAGCCCGCAGCTGGCGGCGCCGTGATGATGGCAGCGGCAGGCGGCGACGCCGGCGCAGCGGCCGAAGAAGAAAAGACCGAATTCGACGTCGTTCTGAAGAACGCCGGCGCTTCGAAAATCAACGTGATCAAAGAAGTTCGCGGCATCACCGGTCTGGGCCTGAAAGAAGCCAAGGACCTGGTCGAAGCCGGCGGCAAGATCAAAGAAGGCGTTGCCAAGGCAGAAGCCGAAGAGATCAAGGCAAAGCTGGAAGCAGCTGGCGCCGAGGTCGAGCTGGCCTAAGGCCGATCGGTCAGGAGCCGTTTTCCGACACGGAAAACGGGCCGGAATTTTTGCAAAATTCCGGTTGCGCTCCGAAACTACGAGGCTGGACCCGGGGAATCCGGGCCCAGCCGAACCTGTCTTAGAAAGGACCCTTGCGGCAGGGTGTTTTCTAAGGCGCGGTTCACGGATCGGGAGGCCGCCACTCGGGACGGTGGCCATGAATTGATCCGAAACGCTCCGTCTCGAATGGTCAAGGCGCCGGGGCCCGGCGGTGCCCTTGACCGGTGAGAAACTGAAAGGTGACATCTGACATGGCTCAAACGTTCCTTGGCCAGAAACGTCTTCGCAAATATTACGGCAAAATCCGCGAAGTGCTGGAGATGCCGAACCTCATCGAGGTCCAGAAATCCTCCTACGACCTGTTCCTGAACTCCGGCGACGCGCCTCAGCCGCTGGATGGCGAAGGCATCATGGGCGTGTTCCAGTCGGTCTTCCCGATCAAGGATTTCAACGAAACCAGCGTGCTGGAATTCGTGAAATACGAGCTGGAAAAGCCGAAATACGATGTCGAGGAGTGCATGCAGCGCGACATGACCTACAGCGCCCCGCTGAAGGTCACGCTGCGTCTGATCGTGTTCGATGTGGACGAGGACACCGGTGCCAAATCCGTCAAGGATATCAAGGAGCAGGACGTGTTCATGGGCGACATGCCCCTGATGACGCCCAACGGCACCTTCATCGTGAACGGCACCGAGCGCGTGATCGTGTCCCAGATGCACCGTTCGCCCGGTGTGTTCTTCGACCATGACAAGGGCAAGACCCACTCTTCGGGCAAGCTGCTCTTTGCCTGCCGCATCATCCCGTATCGCGGCTCGTGGCTGGATTTCGAATTCGACGCCAAGGACATCGTCTTTGCCCGTATCGACCGTCGCCGCAAACTGCCGGTGACGACCCTGCTCTATGCGCTGGGCCTGGATCAGGAAGGCATCATGGATGCCTATTTCAAGACCGTCTCCTATCGTCTGGAGAAGAAGCGCGGTTGGGTCACTCCGTTCTTCCCCGAGCGTGTGCGCGGCACCCGTCCGACCTATGACCTGATCGACGCCGCCTCGGGCGAAGTGATCGCCGAAGCCGGCAAGAAGGTCACCCCGCGCGCAGTGAAGAAGCTGATCGAAGAAGGCAACGTGACCGATCTGCTGGTCCCGTTCGACCATATCGTCGGCAAGTTCGCGGCCAAGGACATCATCAACGAGGAGACCGGCGCGATCTATGTCGAGGCCGGCGACGAGCTGACGCTGGAATATGACAAGGATGGCGATCTGATCGGCGGCACTGTCAAGGAGCTGATCGACAACGGTATCACCGACATTCCGGTGCTGGACATCGACAACATCAATGTCGGTCCCTACATCCGCAACACCATGGCGCAGGACAAGAACATGAACCGGGAAACCGCGCTCATGGACATCTACCGCGTCATGCGTCCGGGCGAGCCGCCCACCGTCGAGGCCGCTTCGGCCCTGTTCGACACCCTGTTCTTTGACAGCGAGCGTTATGATCTCTCTGCCGTGGGCCGGGTCAAGATGAACATGCGTCTCGATCTGGATGCCGCCGATACCCAGCGCACCCTGCGCCGCGAAGACATCATCGCCTGTATCAAGGCGCTGGTGGAGCTGCGCGACGGCAAGGGCGACGTGGACGACATCGACCACCTCGGCAACCGCCGGGTGCGCTCGGTTGGCGAGTTGATGGAGAACCAGTACCGCGTGGGTCTGCTGCGTATGGAACGCGCGATCAAGGAGCGCATGTCCTCGGTCGAGATCGACACCGTGATGCCGCAGGACCTGATCAACGCCAAGCCTGCCGCTGCCGCCGTGCGCGAGTTCTTCGGCTCCTCGCAGCTCAGCCAGTTCATGGACCAGACCAACCCGCTGTCGGAAGTGACCCACAAGCGCCGCCTGTCGGCGCTTGGGCCGGGCGGTCTGACCCGCGAGCGTGCCGGTTTCGAGGTGCGCGACGTGCACCCGACCCACTATGGCCGGATGTGCCCGATTGAGACGCCCGAAGGTCCGAACATCGGTCTGATCAACTCGCTGGCCACCTTTGCCCGCGTGAACAAATACGGCTTCATCGAGACTCCCTATCGCGTAGTCAAGGACGGGCAGGTCACCGATGAGGTGCACTATATGTCCGCGACCGAGGAAATGCGCCACACCGTGGCGCAGGCCAACGCCACCCTGGACGAGAATGGCAAGTTCGTGAACGAGCTGGTCAACACCCGCCAGGCGGGTGACTATACGCTGGCCCCGATGGAAAGTGTCGACCTGATCGACGTGTCGCCGAAACAGCTGGTTTCGGTCGCAGCCTCGCTCATTCCGTTCCTCGAAAACGACGACGCCAACCGCGCTCTGATGGGCTCGAACATGCAGCGTCAGGCGGTTCCGCTTCTGCGGGCCGAGGCGCCGCTGGTCGGCACCGGGATCGAGGAAAAGGTCGCCATCGACTCGGGCGCGGCCATTCAGGCCAAGCGTGCGGGCATCATCGACCAGATCGACGCGCAGCGGATCGTGATCCGCGCCACCGAGGATCTGGAACTGGGCGATGCGGGCGTCGACATCTACCGCATGCGCAAGTTCCAGCGCTCGAACCAGAACACCTGTATCAACCAGCGTCCGCTGGTGAAGGTGGGTCAGCAGGTCTCCAAGGGCGAGGTCATCGCCGACGGTCCGTCGACCGACATGGGCGAACTGGCTCTGGGCAAGAACGTGGTCGTCGCCTTCATGCCGTGGAACGGCTACAACTACGAGGACTCGATCCTGATCTCGGAACGCATCGCGCGTGACGACGTCTTTACCTCGATCCATATCGAGGAATTCGAAGTTGCCGCCCGCGACACCAAGCTGGGGCCGGAAGAGATCACCCGCGACATCCCGAACGTCGGCGAGGAGGCGCTGCGCAACCTCGACGAGGCGGGTATCGTCTATATCGGTGCCGAGGTGCAGCCGGGCGACATTCTGGTGGGCAAGATCACGCCCAAGGGCGAAAGCCCGATGACCCCGGAAGAAAAGCTGCTGCGCGCCATCTTCGGCGAAAAGGCCAGCGATGTGCGCGACACCTCGCTGCGCGTCAAGCCGGGCGATTACGGCACCGTGGTCGAGGTGCGCGTGTTCAACCGCCACGGCGTCGACAAGGACGAGCGTGCGCTGCAGATCGAGCGCGAGGAAGTCGAGCGTCTGGCCCGTGACCGGGACGACGAGCTGGCGATCCTCGACCGCAACATCTATGCGCGTCTGAAGTCGCTGATCCTGGGCAAGACAGCGGTCAAGGGCCCCAAGGGCATCAAGCCGGGTTCCGAGATCACCGAAGAGCTGCTGGAAACCCTGACCCGCGGTCAATGGTGGATGCTGGCGCTGGAAGGTGAGCAGGATGCCCAGATCGTCGAGGCGCTGAACGAGCAGTACGAACTGCAAAAGCGCGCCCTGGATGCCCGTTTCGAAGACAAGGTCGAAAAGGTGCGTCGCGGCGACGATCTGCCCCCGGGCGTGATGAAGATGGTCAAGGTGTTCATCGCGGTGAAGCGCAAGCTGCAGCCGGGCGACAAGATGGCCGGCCGTCACGGCAACAAGGGTGTGATTTCGAAAGTGGTGCCGATGGAGGACATGCCGTTCCTCGCCGACGGGACCCCGGTCGATTTCTGCCTCAACCCGCTGGGTGTGCCGTCGCGGATGAACGTCGGTCAGATCCTCGAAACCCATATGGGCTGGGCCGCGCGCGGTCTGGGCCTGAATGTGGACGAGGCGCTGCAGGAATATCGCCGTTCGGGCGACCTGACCCCGGTGCGGGACGCGATGAAGCACGCCTATGGCGAGGATGTCTATGCCGAGGGCATCTCGGGCATGGATGAGGACACGCTGGTCGAGGCGGCAGGCAACGTCACCCGTGGCGTGCCGATCGCGACGCCCGTCTTCGACGGTGCAAAAGAGGCAGATGTGAACGACGCGCTGGCACGCGCCGGTTTCGATACCTCGGGCCAGTCGGTTCTGTTCGACGGACGTACCGGCGAACAGTTCGCGCGCCCGGTGACCGTGGGTATCAAGTATCTGCTCAAGCTGCACCACCTGGTCGACGACAAGATCCACGCACGTTCCACCGGCCCCTACAGCCTGGTTACCCAGCAGCCGCTGGGCGGCAAGGCGCAGTTCGGCGGTCAGCGTTTCGGGGAGATGGAGGTCTGGGCTCTGGAAGCTTATGGCGCCGCCTATACCCTGCAGGAAATGCTGACGGTGAAGTCGGACGACGTGGCCGGCCGGACCAAGGTCTACGAGTCGATCGTCAAGGGCGAGGACAATTTCGAGGCGGGTATTCCCGAGAGCTTCAATGTTCTGGTGAAAGAAGTCCGCGGCCTCGGCCTGAACATGGAACTCCTGGATGCGGAGGTGGAGGACTGAGAATTTTCGTCGAAAATTCTCGACCCCACATTTTTCGTCGAAAAATGTGGGGCCTCCCCCCATCATCCGCACGAATTTGAGGTACACAAATGAACCAGGAACTGACCAACAACCCGTTCAATCCGCTGACACCGCCCAAGGTGTTTGACGAGATCAAGGTCTCTCTGGCATCGCCCGAGCGGATCCTCTCGTGGTCCTATGGCGAGATCAAAAAGCCCGAGACCATCAACTATCGCACGTTCAAGCCCGAGCGTGACGGCCTGTTCTGCGCCCGTATCTTTGGCCCGATCAAGGATTACGAATGCCTGTGCGGCAAGTACAAGCGCATGAAATATCGCGGCGTCGTCTGCGAGAAATGCGGTGTCGAGGTGACGCTGCAAAAGGTGCGCCGCGAACGCATGGGCCATATCGAACTGGCCGCGCCCGTTGCGCATATCTGGTTCCTGAAATCGCTGCCCAGCCGCATCGGCCTGATGCTGGACATGACGCTGCGCGATCTGGAACGCATCCTCTATTTTGAGAACTACGTGGTCACCGAGCCGGGCCTGACCGATCTCACCTACGGTCAGCTGATGACCGAAGAAGAGTTCATGGATGCCCAGGACCAGTATGGCATGGACGCCTTCACCGCCAATATCGGTGCCGAGGCGATCCGTGAGATGCTATCCCAGATCGACCTCGAAGCCGAAGCCGAACAGCTGCGTGCCGATCTGGCCGAGGCCACCGGCGAACTGAAGCCCAAGAAGATCATCAAGCGGCTCAAGGTGGTCGAGAGCTTCCTGGAATCCGGCAACCGCCCGGAATGGATGGTGCTGACTGTCATCCCCGTCATCCCGCCGGAACTGCGCCCGCTGGTGCCGCTGGATGGTGGCCGCTTTGCGACCTCGGATCTGAACGATCTGTATCGCCGCGTCATCAACCGGAACAACCGTCTGAAGCGCCTGATCGAGTTGCGCGCGCCCGATATCATCGTGCGCAACGAAAAGCGGATGCTGCAGGAATCGGTTGACGCTCTGTTCGACAATGGCCGCCGCGGACGCGTGATCACCGGTGCCAACAAGCGCCCGCTGAAATCGCTGTCTGACATGCTCAAGGGCAAGCAGGGCCGCTTCCGCCAGAACCTTTTGGGGAAACGGGTCGACTTCTCGGGCCGTTCGGTCATCGTGACCGGCCCCGAACTCAAGCTGCACCAGTGCGGGTTGCCCAAGAAGATGGCGCTCGAACTGTTCAAGCCCTTCATCTATTCGCGGCTCGAGGCCAAGGGCCTGTCGAGCACCGTGAAACAGGCGAAGAAACTGGTCGAAAAGGAGCGCCCCGAAGTTTGGGATATCCTCGACGAGGTGATCCGCGAGCATCCGGTTCTGCTGAACCGCGCGCCCACGCTGCACCGTCTGGGCATCCAGGCGTTCGAGCCGATCCTGATCGAAGGCAAGGCCATTCAGCTGCATCCGCTTGTCTGTTCGGCCTTCAACGCCGACTTTGACGGTGACCAGATGGCCGTGCACGTGCCGCTGAGCCTTGAGGCCCAGTTGGAAGCTCGCGTGCTGATGATGTCGACGAACAACGTTCTGTCGCCCGCCAACGGCGCACCGATCATCGTTCCCTCGCAGGACATGATCCTGGGTCTCTACTATCTGACCCTGGAACGCGAAGGCATGGTCGGCGAAGGCAAGATCTTTGGCTCGATCGACGAGGTTCAGCACGCGCTGGACGCGGGCGAGGTGCATCTGCACACCAAGATCACGGCGCGCATCGCGCAGATCGACGACGAGGGCAACGAGGTGCTCAAGCGCTTCGAGACCACTCCGGGTCGTGTGCGCCTGGGCGCGCTGCTGCCGATGAACAACAAGGCCCCGTTCGAACTGGTCAACCGTCTGCTGCGCAAGAAAGAGGTGCAGCAGGTGATCGACACCGTCTACCGCTATTGCGGCCAGAAGGAGTCGGTGATCTTCTGCGACCAGATCATGACCATGGGCTTCCGCGAGGCGTTCAAGGCCGGGATTTCCTTTGGCAAGGACGACATGGTGATCCCCGACGACAAGTGGGGCATCGTGGACGAGACCCGCGATCAGGTGAAGGATTTCGAACAGCAGTACATGGACGGCCTGATCACTCAGGGTGAAAAGTACAACAAGGTTGTCGATGCCTGGTCGAAATGTAACGACCGCGTCACCGAGGCGATGATG
Source organism: Ruegeria alba (assembly GCF_022321465.1). NCBI lineage: Bacteria > Pseudomonadati > Pseudomonadota > Alphaproteobacteria > Rhodobacterales > Roseobacteraceae > Ruegeria > Ruegeria alba. Next base: position 76,708 of record NZ_JAKOEM010000019.1, read on the forward strand.
AACACCATCTCGGCCTCGGCGCGTGACGAGAACGGTGCCGAAAAGGAACCGAACTCGGTTTACATGATGGCCCACTCGGGCGCGCGTGGCTCGGTTACGCAGATGAAACAGCTGGGCGGCATGCGCGGCCTGATGGCCAAGCCGAACGGCGACATCATCGAGACGCCGATCATCTCGAACTTCAAGGAAGGTCTGACCGTTCTTGAATACTTCAACTCGACCCACGGCGCCCGTAAGGGTCTGTCGGACACCGCTCTGAAAACCGCGAACTCGGGTTACCTGACACGCCGTCTGGTGGACGTGGCGCAAGACTGCATCGTGCGCGAGCATGACTGCGGCACCGATCGCGGCGTGACCGCCGAAGCAGCGGTCAACGACGGTGAAGTCGTTGCCTCGCTGGCCGAGCGCGTGCTGGGCCGTGTCGCGGCCGACGACATCCTGCGTCCGGGCACCGAAGAAGTGCTGGTGGCTGCCGGTCAACTGATCGACGAGCGGATGGCCGATGCCATTCACGAGGCCGGTGTTCAGACCGCCCGCGTGCGCTCGCCGCTGACCTGTGAGAGCGAGGAGGGCGTCTGCGCCATGTGCTATGGTCGTGACCTGGCGCGCGGCACCATGGTGAACCAGGGCGAGGCCGTTGGCATCATCGCGGCACAGTCGATTGGTGAACCGGGCACCCAGCTGACCATGCGGACCTTCCACATCGGCGGCGTGGCCCAGGGTGGCCAGCAGTCGTTCCAGGAAGCCAACCAGGACGGCACCATCGCGTTCGAGAACCCGCAGCTTCTGGTCAATGCCGCAGGTGAAAGCCTGGTCATGGGCCGTAACATGAAGCTGTTGATCAAGGACGCGCAGGGCGAGGAACGCGCGAGCTTCAAGCTGGGCTATGGTTCCAAGCTGTTCGTCAAGGACGGTGCCCAGATCAAGCGCGGCGACAAGCTGTTCGAATGGGATCCCTATACCCTGCCGATCATCGCCGAGAAGGCCGGTACCGCCAAATATGTCGACCTGGTTTCGGGCATCGCTGTCCGCGACGAGACCGACGAGGCCACCGGCATGACCCAGAAGATCGTGATCGACTGGCGGGCCGCGCCCAAGGGCAGCGATCTCAAGCCCGAGATCATCCTGGTGGACAGCGATGGCGAACCGGTCCGCAACGACGCGGGCAACCCGGTTCACTATCCGATGTCGGTGGACGCGATCCTGTCGGTCGAGGACGGTCAGGTCATCGAGGCCGGCGACGTCATCGCCCGTATCCCGCGCGAAGGCGCCAAGACCAAGGACATCACCGGGGGTCTGCCCCGCGTGGCGGAACTGTTCGAGGCCCGTCGTCCCAAGGATCACGCGATCATCGCCGAGATCGACGGGTATGTCCGCTTTGGCCGCGACTACAAGAACAAGCGTCGCATCTCGATCGAGCCGTCGAACGAGGCCATGGAACCCGTCGAATACATGGTGCCCAAGGGCAAGCACATCCCGGTGCAGGAAGGCGACTTCGTGCAGAAGGGTGACTATATCATGGACGGCAACCCGGCGCCGCACGACATCCTGTCGATCCTGGGTGTCGAGGCTCTGGCCAACTACATGGTGAAAGAGGTGCAGGAGGTCTATCGTCTGCAAGGCGTGAAGATCAACGACAAGCACATCGAAGTCATCGTGCGCCAGATGCTGCAGAAGTGGGAGATCTCTGACTCGGGTGACACCACGCTGCTCAAGGGCGAACATGTCGACAAGCAGGAATTCGACGCGGCCAACGAAAAGACCATCGCCCGCGGCGGTCGTCCGGCCTCGGGCGAGCCGATCCTGCTGGGGATCACCAAGGCCTCGTTGCAGACCCGCTCCTTCATCTCGGCGGCCTCCTTCCAGGAGACCACCCGCGTGCTGACCGAAGCCTCGGTCCAGGGCAAGAAGGACAAGCTGGTCGGCCTCAAGGAAAACGTGATCGTCGGTCGTCTGATCCCGGCAGGGACCGGTGGCGCGACGCAGCAGATGCGTCACATCGCAACCCAGCGCGACAACGTGGTCATCGCCGCGCGTCGCGAAGAGGCCGAAGCCGCCGCCGCGCTGGCCGCACCGATCATGGATGCGGATATCGTGGACGACGATTTCGACACGCTGGTGGACACGCCGGAAAGCCGCGATTGATCCAATCGCATGTGAACGAGAAAAACCCCCGTGCCGCGCACGGGGGTTTTTCTTTGTGTGACCTGGCGTAGAATGGGCGGCGCAGGAGGTGTGACATGCCCGAACCCATGCTCCGGGATTTACCCGGCTTTGGCCCCCGGTTGCGCCGTTTGCGGCGGGCGCGGTCGATGAAACAGGCGGCGCTGGCCGAGGCGCTGGATACCAGCCAAGCCACCGTTTCGCGTTGGGAGGCGGGGACGCAGCTGCCAGACGGGGCAACCCGCCGCCGCGCGCTGGAGTTGTTGACACGGGATGTCTGCGACGATGCGGTGCTGCGTCGACTGGTCGAGCATTCATCGGACTGCCTGCATCTGGTGGATGAGGCCAATCATGTCTGTCTGGCCTATTCCCCGTCCCGCGCGCGGCAATGGCGGCAATCGCAGCGGGCCCTGCTGGGACAATCACTCTGGCCTTATGCCACGGTCGAGATCCAGGCCGCCGAGGCGGCTCTGGACGGATCGGACTGGTGGGAGAGCCAGACGCCGAACCCCCGGCTGTTCCATACCAGCCGCCGGGTTTACGACGCGCTGACCGTGGTCGAGGGCGGTCTCTTGTGGGAGCGGCTCTATCTTTCCGACGGCACGCCGGTCCGGCTCTGCTCGCAGGCGCAAAGCCCGCATAATTAATACGTGGCGCGTGATGCCCTGGCGGGGTATCGCGGGATCATGCGCCCGAAACTGACCTTGCCCCCCTTGCCCCTGATCCTGCTGCTTTGGCTGGCAGGGCTGGGTGCTGCGGGGCAATTTGCCAAGATCGCGGTACCCTTTGACTTGGTCAGGCAACTCTATCCCGATGCGGGCGCGGGGCAGGGCTGGCTGCTCTCGGTGATCAGCCTCTTTGGTATTCTCTTTGGCATGGTGGCGGGCCTTCTGACCGCGCGTTACGGCTGTCGCCGGTTGCTGGTGGCGGGTCTTGCCCTGGGCGCGCTCATGTCGCTGTGGCAGGCCACACAGCCCGCATTTGCACTGATGCTGGCCAGCCGCATGATCGAGGGGCTTTCCCATCTGGCCATCGTAGTGGCCGCACCCACCCTGATTGCGCAGATTGCCCCCGAGCCGCTGCGCAACTTTGCCATGACCTTGTGGAGTACCTTTTTTGGCGTCGCCTTTGCGCTGGTCGCCTGGATCGGCCTGCCCTGGGCGCAGACGCATGGGGTGGCGGGCCTGTTCCTGTGCCACGGGGGCGCGATGGTGATGCTGGCGGTTGCGGTCTGGAGACTGCTGCCTGCCGACGAGACCGCCGACGACGCGGAAAACAGCCTGCGCCCGCGTGACCTGCTTGCCCGGCACCTCTCGGCCTATGGTTCGCCGCGCATTGCCGCGCCGGCGGCGGGCTGGCTGTTCTATACGCTGACCTTCGTTTCGCTGGTGGCGATCCTGCCGCCGCTATTGCCGGAAAATCTGCGGGCGACCATCGTGGGCGTGATGCCCTTGACCAGTATTGCGGTGGCGCTGTTGGTGGTGACCCCGCTGTTGCGACACTGGCCGGCTACTGGCGTTGCGATCGCGGGCTTTGGCCTGTCGGCGCTGGTGCTGTCGGGGTTCTGGCTGGGGGTGGCCACGCCGGTTCTGTGCGTGGCGCTCTTTGCGACACTGGGCCTGGTCCAGGGGGCGAGCTTTGCCGCGATTCCCGCGCTCAACACCTCGGCCCAGGATCGGGCGCTGGCGAATGGGGCGCTGGCGCAGATGGGCAATCTGGGCAACACGCTGGGCACACCGCTGCTGTTGCTGGTGCTGGCCGCTTGGGGAACCGGAGCGTTGCTGGCGGCGGTGATCCTGATCTATCTGGCGGGTATCTCACTGCATCTCTGGTTATGGTGGCGCCGCCGACGCGAATAGGCGCGGGCCCGAAATGTGGCGACTTGCCATTTCGTTCTGGCCTCGCCAGAAATGAAACGCAGCCAGTGCGCGGCCTCGGAGACCGGTACCGGCCTATTCCATTTGGCGAGGCCAGGTTATGTCACCCAATATGCGCGGCGCGCTTCTGATGATGGCGAGCATGGCGGCATTCACCTGCAACGACACGGTTGTGAAACTGCTGGGCGCCGAGATGCCGCTGTTCCAGATTCTGGTCCTGCGCAGCGGTTTGTCGGCGGTCTGGATCTATTTCATGGCGCGGCATCTCGGGGCGCTCCACCTGCGGTTTGGGCGCCGCGACAGGATGCTGGTGGCATTGCGCTGCCTGTCCGAGATCGGCGCCACCTACTTCTTTCTTACCGCGCTGCTGAACATGCCGCTGGCGAATGTGACAGCGGTGCTGCAAATGTTGCCGCTGACCGTGACACTGGGGGCGGCGCTGTTTTTTGGCGAACAGGTTGGATGGCGGCGGATGCTGGCGATCGGTCTTGGTTTTTGTGGCATGCTGCTGATCGTGCGACCGGGGCCAGACGGGTTCACGCTTCATGCGATCTATGCGATGGCGGCGGTGATCTGCGTCACCGCGCGTGACCTGGTAACGCGGCGGATGTCGTCGCAGGTGCCTTCGCTGACGGTCACGCTGGCCACGGCCGTGTCGGTGATGTGCTTCGGGCTCGTAGGGTCGCTGACAGTGGATTGGATTCCCTTGAGAACGGACCTGTCCCTGGGACTGCTGGCGGCCTCGCTGCTGGTTCTGGGCGGTTATCTGTTCAGCGTGATGGTGATGCGGATCGGTGAGGTCGGCTTTGTCGCGCCGTTTCGCTATTCGAGCCTGATCTGGGCGCTGGTTCTGGGGTGGCTCGTCTTTGGCGACTGGCCCGATCCGCTGACCATGGCCGGGGTGGCGCTGGTGGTGGCGACTGGGCTGTTTACCCTGTTCCGCGAACGGGCGTCACGGCGGCGGAGCTGAGAAGATCTCGCGCACGCGGGCATTGTCGATATTGAAGCGGGCCTTGAAATAAGCCTCTTCATCCGCATCGAGGGGTTGATAGCGGAACTGTTTGGCACCCGGCTTGGCGCGGGAATCGTTAAAGTCGTTATGGCCGCGCAGCATCATGTCCTCGCCGGGGACCGTGATCGTGGGCATGACGGTCCATAGTTTGTGATGACCGAAATGCATGATGCCCTCACGATGACCGGGGGCAACGATCACCCCAAGCGCGATGGCGCTGTAGGCGAACTGGAACGGGCTGACCTCGATCCCGCGTTGGACACAGCGAAACACGTAGCCGGTATTGAAATCGACCGCCACCGCCGGGTGTTTGCGCCAGAGCGCTTCGGTATCTGCGGCGACCTCGCGATAGCGGGCGACGAAATCGCGGGCCATGCCGTCATCGTCATCCAACCGGAATTGCAGGCAGGGCGCATCGATGTCGTGGCGGTGATCGTCGAGCGCCTGCGCCATGGCAGTACGGTGGCGCAGCGGCGGATAGGCGCTGATCCGGACCTGCGGGACGTCCCGCACCAGACCCTCCAGCCGGGCCCGGTAGCTGTCGGGAAAGCACTCGCCGATCACCACCAGAAACTTGAAATCCGGGTCGGTCTGTCCCGCGACCGAGGGCAGGGTGATCGCCTCGAACTGGCGGAACCGGTCCTCCATCCGGGCAGGCGCATAGAGATAGGCGCGCCGTTCGTCCAGCGTTTCGTGCATCACCTTGAACCCGCCATGGCCAAGATAGCTGAACCGGCAAAGACCCAGAACCTGCATGCTCAGCCCCCCGAAAAGACGCGTTTGACGTGATCCTCGCGGATCGCGAAGCGGGCGGCAAATTCCGCTTTCTGATCTTCGGTCAACGGTTCGACCGGCACCGGTTTGACCTTTTTCTGGCGCGAGTCGTTAAACCCGTTGTGACTGCGGACCCACATGGGCGCATCGGTTACGCTGATGACAGGCATAAAGCGCCCGATCTTCTCATGCGCGAAGTTCATGATCGTCAGCTTGCAGCCGCCTTTCACATACATTCCCAGCGAAGCGACATAGAGGTTGCGCACCGTTTCGGTGGCGGCAATCCCGTCGGCGCCAAGTTCGGCCACGTAACCCCTATTGAAATCGACGGCCACGGTACGGTTCGTGGTCACAAGGCCGCTGCAGTCGTTCAGCGTGCGGCGGAACCGTTCGATGAAATCGACCGAAACGGCATCATCGTCATCATAACGGAATTGCAGGCAGGGCTTGGATGGGTCTGTGCGGGCGCTGTTCAGCAGCTTTTTCATCAACTCGCGTTGCGGACGCGGCGGTTCGACCACGATCCGAACCTGCGGCATGTTCGAGGTCAGGTCGTGCAGCCGGTCGCCATGCCGCTTTGGCAGGGTGTCGCCGATCACTACGATCAGCTCGAAATTCTGATCCGTCTGCTCTCGCAAACAGGGCAGTGCGACGGTTTCCAGAAGCTGAAACCGTTCCTCCAGCCGATCTTCGGCATAGAGATAGGAGATACGCTCCTCGATGGTCTCGTGTTCGACCTGGAACCCGCCGATCGCAGGGTAAGAGAACCGGCACAGGCCGATGGCCTGCATGTCTCTGCTGTCCATGAAAAAAACCTTCTCGACACTGCGTCGCGACTTTGGCAGGGTGCTACAGCCTTGGCAACCGGGGTGGGCTGTTGACACTCTGGCCGACTCCCCCTATTACGCCCGCTATCTCGGAAACCGTGGGTCGCCCCACGACCGATTTCAAATAGACGTGGTCAAGGTCCGGACACCTTTATCGTCCCGATCCTCTGATAACCAACCGCGACGTTCACCTCGGAATGGGAACGCTCGCGGGTTTTGCGCTTGCATATGATGCAGGTGCGCCAAACTAAGCCGCACGCAGCGCGCGTGCATGACATGTGTGTTGCAAAACGGGGAAAAGACCGGAATGCCAACGATCCAACAGCTGATCCGCAAGCCGCGGCAGCCGAAAGTAAAACGCTCGAAGTCCCAGCACTTGGAACAGTGCCCGCAGAAGCGCGGCGTCTGCACCCGGGTCTACACCACCACTCCGAAGAAACCGAACTCGGCAATGCGTAAAGTTGCCAAGGTCCGCCTGACCAACGGTTACGAAGTGATCTCCTACATCCCCGGTGAAAGCCACAACCTGCAAGAGCACTCGGTTGTTCTGATCCGTGGCGGCCGTGTAAAAGACCTTCCCGGCGTGCGTTACCACATCCTGCGCGGTGTTCTGGATACCCAGGGCGTCAAAGACCGTAAGCAGCGTCGTTCGAAATACGGCGCGAAGCGTCCCAAATAAGAAGGAGAGGCCGAGATGTCCCGTCGTCACGCCGCAGAAAAACGCGAAGTCCTGCCCGACGCCAAATTTGGCGACAAGGTTCTGACCAAGTTCATGAACAACCTGATGATCGACGGCAAGAAGTCGGTCGCAGAGCGCATCGTTTACAACGCCTTCGATCGCGTTGAGAACAAGATCAAGCGCGCCCCCGTCGAAGTGTTCCACGAAGCACTCGACAACATCAAACCCTCGGTCGAGGTCCGCTCGCGCCGTGTGGGTGGTGCCACCTATCAGGTTCCGGTCGAAGTGCGCCCCGAGCGCCGCGAAGCGCTGGCCATCCGCTGGCTGATCGCCGCCGCGCGCAACCGCAACGAAAACACCATGGAAGAACGCCTCGCCGGCGAGCTGCTGGACGCTGTCCAGTCGCGCGGAACCGCCGTGAAGAAGCGCGAAGACACCCACAAGATGGCCGAGGCGAACAAAGCCTTCAGCCATTACCGCTGGTAATTCTAGAGGCTCAGACCAATGGCACGCGAATATCCGCTGAACCTGTACCGGAACTTCGGTATCATGGCTCACATCGACGCAGGCAAAACGACCTGCTCGGAACGTATCCTGTATTACACCGGCAAATCCCACAACATTGGTGAGGTGCATGACGGCGCCGCCACCATGGACTGGATGGAGCAGGAGCAGGAACGCGGCATCACCATCACCTCGGCTGCGACCACCACCTTCTGGGAGCGCACCGAGGACGGCCAGACCGCCGACACCCCCAAGCACCGCCTGAACATCATCGACACCCCCGGCCACGTTGACTTCACCATCGAAGTCGAGCGTTCGCTGGCCGTGCTCGACGGTGCTGTCTGCGTGCTCGACGCCAACGCCGGTGTCGAACCCCAGACCGAAACCGTGTGGCGTCAGGCTGACCGCTACAAGGTGCCGCGCATGGTGTTCGTCAACAAGATGGACAAGATCGGCGCCGACTTCTTCAACTGCGTGCGCATGATCGAAGATCGCACCGGCGCCCGCGCGGTTCCGGTCGGTATCCCGATCGGCGCGGAAAACGAGCTGGAAGGCCTGGTTGACCTGGTCACCATGGAAGAATGGCTGTGGCAGGGCGAAGACCTCGGCGCAAGCTGGGTCAAGGCCCCGATCCGCGACAGCCTGAAGGACATGGCTGACGAATGGCGCGGCAAGATGATCGAAGCGGCCGTCGAAGAAGACGACGACGCGATGATGGCCTATCTCGAAGGCGAAGAGCCTGACGTGCCGACCCTGCGCAAACTGCTGCGCAAGGGCACGCTGGCGCTGCACTTCGTGCCGGTTCTGGGTGGCTCCGCATTCAAGAACAAGGGTGTTCAGCCGCTGCTCAACGCCGTGATCGACTATCTGCCCAGTCCGCTGGACGTTGTCGACTACATGGGCTTCAAGCCCGGCGACGAGGAAGAAGTGCGGAACATCGCGCGCCGCGCCGATGACAACATGGCCTTCTCGGGCCTGGCGTTCAAAATCATGAACGACCCGTTTGTCGGCTCGCTGACCTTTACTCGCGTTTACTCGGGCGTCCTGAAAAAGGGCGACACCATGCTGAACTCGACCAAGGGCAAGAAAGAGCGCGTTGGTCGGATGATGATGATGCACTCGAACAACCGCGAGGAAATCGATGAAGCCTTTGCAGGCGACATCATCGCGCTGGCGGGTCTGAAGGACACCACCACCGGTGACACGCTTTGCGACGCCAAGGATCCGGTGGTTCTGGAAACCATGACCTTCCCCGATCCGGTGATCGAGATCGCGGTTGAGCCCAAGACCAAGGGCGACCAGGAAAAGATGTCCCAGGGTCTGGCCCGTCTGGCCGCCGAAGACCCGTCCTTCCGCGTGGAAACCGACCTGGAATCGGGTCAGACCATCATGAAGGGCATGGGCGAACTTCACCTGGACATCCTGGTGGACCGTCTCAAGCGCGAGTTCAAGGTCGAGGCCAACATCGGTGCGCCGCAGGTGGCTTATCGCGAGACCATCTCGAAAGAGGTCGAGCATACCTACACCCACAAGAAACAGTCGGGTGGTTCGGGTCAGTTCGCCGAGGTCAAGCTGGTCATCACCCCGACCGAGCCGGGCGAAGGTTACTCCTTCGAGAGCCGGATCGTCGGCGGTGCCGTGCCCAAGGAATACATTCCGGGTGTGGAAAAGGGCATCAAGTCCGTCATGGATAGCGGTCCGCTGGCCGGTTTCCCCGTGATCGACTTCAAGGTCGCCCTGATCGACGGTAAGTTCCACGACGTTGACTCCAGCGTTCTGGCCTTCGAAATCGCGGCCCGCATGGGTATGCGCGAAGGTATGAAGAAAGCCGGCGCCAAGCTGCTGGAACCGATCATGAAGGTCGAGGTGATCACGCCCGAGGAATACACTGGTGGCATCATCGGTGACCTGACGTCGCGTCGGGGTCAGGTGTCCGGGCAGGAAAGCCGTGGCAACGCGATCGCGATCAACGCCTTCGTGCCGCTGGCCAACATGTTCGGCTACATCAACACCCTGCGTTCGATGTCGTCGGGCCGTGCCCAGTTCACCATGCTGTTCGACCACTACGATCCGGTCCCGCAGAACATCTCGGACGAGATCCAGGCGAAATACGCGTAATCGGTGGTGCGTGGGAAACCACGCACCCTGTCAACCCTTAGGGTGCGTGCCTGCACGTACCGGCAAGAGAAAAAAGGAGCTTTGCAATGGCAAAGGAAAAGTTTGAGCGTAATAAACCGCACGTCAACATTGGCACGATCGGCCACGTTGACCACGGCAAGA